>CAZTTM010000091.1:0-4165 GCA_964616035.1 uncultured Muribaculaceae bacterium | reverse complement strand
ATTGTAATTAAAAAAAGATAGATTAAATTATCTATCTCTTGACTGAACTGTAACAAATTCATTCGAATAAAAATAGAAATCATATTGTCAAAGTCAATTACTATATGCTATAATTAAGTAAGATAGGAGGAAAGAAAAATGGAAAAAAACAAATCAGGACAAGTTATTGCAATATTAGCTTTATTTGTTGGAATAATAGGTTTATCAGTTGGTTTCGCAGCATTTTCTAATGTGTTAACCATTAAATCTTCTGCTACAGTTAAACCAGATAGTAATACATTCAACGTTGACTTTTCAAGTAGTGCAACTGAGGTGTTAACAAATGAAATCACAGCTACAGTAGCACCTACTACTCTAACAGCAACAAAAGCTACAATTGACAATACAAAAGATCCAACAATAAGTAATCTTAGTGCAACTTTCACAGAACCAGGTCAAACAGCTGAATATAATTTTTATGCATATAATGCTGGTGAATTAACAGCATACTTAAAAAGCATAGTATTTTCAAATGTTAGTGGTCAAACTTCAACAAAAGTATGTACTGCAGGAACTGACACAACAGATACGTTAGTTCAAAGTGCATGTAATGGAATCTCACTAAGCGTTAAAGTAGGAACAGAAAATGCTACAACAAGTGGAATAGCAAGTATAAGCAACCACTCATTAGCAAAAGGAGCAAGTGAATTAATAACAGTCACTTTAAAATATGCTGAAGATGCAACACGTGCTGATGGGGACTTTACAGTAGCATTTGGCGATGTTACTTTAAACTATAGTTCAGTAGACTAATTAGGATGGTGATAAATATGAAGGAAAGTTATATCAAACTAATAATTTATTTATTTTTCTTCAGTCTATTATTTATCCTAAATGATTTTATCTTTAAATTTCTAAGCCAAATAACAATAAACATTTTATTAATTATATTATTAATAACTACCTATTGGATATTTGGCTTTGAAAAAGATAGACATAGATATACTAAAAACATTATATTAGAAATTATAATCGTTTTAATAACTTTTTTCCTATTATATTATTTATCAGGCATAATAATTGGATATGCAAAGATAGATAATTACTATAATATAAACTCAATAATAAAAATAATACTACCATTGATAATATATATTATATTAAACGAATTATTAAGATATCAACTATTAGTTAAATCAAGTGAATCTAAATATTTAATATACATTGTTTTGATATTTTTTATAATTATGGATACAACAATAACATTATCAAATCATACAGTTGGATTTAACAAAGAAACGTTTTTAATAATAGCATTGACAGTTTTACCAAGTATAACTGAAAACATTTTATGTACATATTTAAGTTTAAACTTTGGATACAAACCCGCAATAGTTTACCTTCTAATTATAAACTTGTATTCATATTTAATACCAATTATACCAAATCCAAACGAATATATATATTCACTAATCTTTTTACTATTACCATTATATATATTAAAACATATAAAGAAATGGTTAAGTAAAGATAGAGTTAACGGCATAGAAGATGAAGATCTAAATGATAAAAAAAATAACATATATGGATATATTCCATTAATTATAACAACAATAATACTAGTATATTTTGTTTCAGGATATTTTAAATACTATGCCATAGCAATTGCAAGTGGCTCAATGGAACCAAATATCTCGAAAGGTGACGTAGTAATAGTTAATAAATCAATAAAAAGCTTAAAAGAAGGAGATATCATAGCATATAACTACGAAAATAAAGTTGTAGTACATAGAATATACAAAATAATTAACAATGAAGATGAATATTATATATACACTAAAGGTGATGCTAATGAAAGCTATGATAGATATAAAATTGATAAAAGTATGCTAATAGGTACAGTTAAATATAAAATACCCCTAATAGGATACCCAACAGTTTTACTAAATGAAATATGGTAAGGAGGAATAAAAATGGCAAGGCAAAAAAAAATAAAAGAAACTAAAGATACTAAAAAGCAACCAGAAACTAAGCAAAAAAAAATTAATATTTCTTACAAATGCAAATTATTCCTTTATTTAACATTGTTTATATGCCTAACAATACTAGCAACATATTTCATAATAAAAGCAATAAATATAACACATGATGAAAAAATAACATTAACAGAGCAAGGTGATATTGACTACACTGTTTGCTTAAATGAAAATGAATTTTATGAAAAAAAATGCCTAGAAAAAAATAAATCATATATTACAAGTTTAATAAATAATATTACATTAAAATTTAACTATAAACTAGGCGGAAATAAAGAATATATAAATAATCCAATAAAATATAAAATAATTGGTAATTTAATAATAAAAAATAAAGATACATCATCCACATATTATGAAAAAGAATATACATTAAAACAAGAAGAAAAAATTACTGATACAAATAATTTATATTATGTAATAAATGATGAAATAAAAATAAATTACGATTATTACAATGAAATAGCAAACAGCTTTAAATCAAAATACGGAGTTGAAACAGAAAGCTATTTAGAAATATCCTATATTATAAATAACGAAATTGATAGTAAATATAATATCCCAAAAGAAAATAAATTAAAAATAAAAATACCACTATCAACAAAGACAATACAAATAGAACCATATAATATTACAAATACATATGAAAATAATACAATTGAAAAAAATATAACAATTGCTAATAAAAAATATTTTATTTTTGGAATATTTCTTCTAATAAACTCTATATCAAGTTTAATTATCTTTATTAGTCTATTAAGAACAAAAACTAAAAAGAAAAGCATATATGATAAAAAAATTGCGAAAATATTAAAAGAATATGATCGCTTAATTGTAGAAACAAGATCACTACCAAATTTTTCAGAATATAATTTACTAAAAATAAATAAGTTTGAAGAACTAGTAGATGTAAGAGATAATTTAAAATTACCGATTATGTATTATGAAGTACATGAACATCAACAATCATATTTTTATATATTAAATGAAAGAAACCTATATGTCTATATACTTAAAGAAGCGGATTTGATAAATCATGAAAAAAAATAAGAGTATAAAATATAAACTAAATATATACTACATTATATTATTCATAACTATATTAAGTATAAGTATAGGCTTTTCTACATTTCAAAACAAATTAACAATTCAAAATATAATAACATCAGTAAGAATTGATAAAGATGTAAGAATAATGGGAATATCAATTAATAGTGTAAATGATGCTATCAGTAATTACGAAGAATATAATATAAATAATATAACTTCAAGTATAGAATTACAAAACGAAAATTCATACATTATATACGACATAGATATTTACAACCTAGGAAATGTTGATGTTGCAATTAGTAATATAACAAATAATAACGAAAATTTAAATGTTGAATTACTAAATTATACTATAGGTGATAAAATTTGTGAAGATTCAGTTTGCAATCTAGGAGTAAAAAAGAAAATCCAAGTAAAGATTTCATATAAAGACGGAAAATACGACAGCAGTAATACAACACAAGAAATCAAACTAGATTTTACATTTGGAATAGTTTATAACATATCATACATAGGAATTGAAAATACAGAATCATTACCAATATACGCTGTTGAAGGTACAACATTTACAGCATCAATTACCATAGATTCATCAAAGAATCTATCAATCACAATGAATAGTAAAACCCTAATAAAAGATACAAGTTATACCTATAGTAATAATCTATTAAGTATAGAAAACGTAAACGGAGACATCATAATTAAAATTAGTGAAATGACAACAATGAAAAGTAAAGTTATTACAAGTTTTATCGATTCAGGAAACGAAGAAGAAATTGAAGAATATGATTTAGACACAATGTCATCTGATGATAAAACAAGTAATTTTAGCAATATTGCTACAGAAAGTGGACTATATAGAACAAAAGGAATAACAGGAACAAACAACGTACTAATTTATAGAGGAAATGTCACAAATAATTACGTAAGTTTTGCAGGAACATTATGGAGAATCTTACAAGTTGATGAAGATGGAAACTTAAGATTAATAACCAATAACATCATAAGTACAAAATCAGCATATAATACAACATCAACAATCTCAAGTATAGATGAAGTTCAAACCATACTAGGTTATTCAAATAGTAGTATAAAAT
>CAZTTM010000090.1:0-4204 GCA_964616035.1 uncultured Muribaculaceae bacterium | reverse complement strand
TATAAATAAAGATATAAATTCAATTTTTAAATTTTTTTCATGTCTTTAACCTGATTTTTTATTATGATTAATTTACATTTCTTTTTCTTCATAGTATAATTATTTTAATATATATAGGAGGTATAGTTAATGAACAATAAAGGATTTACTTTAGTAGAATTGTTAGGTACTGTTGTTATATTAGCAGTTCTTGTTGGAATATCATCATATTCTATTATTAAAGTATTAAATAATACTAAGGAAAAGAATTATGAATTATTAGTAGAAGAAATAAAGAAAGCTAGTGAAATATATTATCAAGAATGTTATTATGGTAATAGTTGTTCTTATACTGAAGAGATAAAATTAAAGGATTTAGTTAATAATGGTTATTTATCATCAAATGATAAAGATAATATTTTAATAGATCCTATTACTAAAGAAAATATAAGCGAATGTAGTATAATAGTAAAATATAATGAAGATAAAGGTAAAATAGTTGTGACTTCTAATGAAGAAGATAGTAAATGTCCTAGTTATGAATAAATAGCATTTAGATAAATTATATTGCTAATTAAATAATAAATATAGTATAATTTAATTAGGAGGAGTGTAGTATGACTTATGTATGGTTAGTAGCGATTATTATTCTTGGATTTATTGAAGCAATTACTGAGGGAATAGTAAGTATTTGGTTTGTAATAAGCGGCCTTTTAGCACTTATTGTATCTTTATTTACTGATGTATTTATAATACAGTTTGCTATATTTGTAATAGGAGGAATTATTCTTATGATTACTACTAGAGCATCTGTATCTAAATATTTAAAGGTAAAACCTGTAAGAACTAATTTAGATAGAGTAATAGGTATGAAAGGTATTGTTAGTGAAGATATAAAAAAGGATAAATATGGTGAAGTAAGAGTAGATGGTAAAAGTTGGACAGCTTATTCTAAAGATGAAATAGTAATTAAGAAAGATGAATTTGTTGAAATATTAAATATTGACGGTAATAAACTCGTTGTAAAGAAAGTAAAGGAGTGATAAATATATGGAAATATTAATTATATTATTAATTTTAGTATTGGTATTTGTTATACCATGTATAAAAATAGTTCCACAAGCTAAAAGTTATGTGGTAGAAAGATTAGGATCATATTATGAAACTTGGTCCAATGGCTTACACTTTAAATTACCTTTTATAGATAGAATCTCAAATACAGTTTCATTAAAAGAAATAGTTAAAGATTTTGCACCACAACCTGTTATAACTAAAGATAATGTTACTATGCAAATAGATACTGTTGTTTATTTCCAAATAACAGATCCTAAATTATATACTTATGGTGTAGAAAACCCAATAAACGCTATAGAAAACTTAACTGCTACAACATTAAGAAACATAATTGGTGAATTAGAATTAGATCAAACATTAACATCAAGAGATATAATTAATTCCAAAATGCGTTCTATTCTAGATGAAGCAACAGATCCATGGGGAATTAAAGTAAATAGAGTAGAAGTAAAGAACATTCTTCCACCAAGAGATATTCAGGAAACTATGGAAAAACAAATGCGTGCTGAAAGAGAAAGAAGAGAAAAAATACTTCAAGCCGAAGGTGAAAAGAAATCTAGCATATTAATTGCCGAAGGTGAAAAAGAAAGTGCTATCTTAAGAGCAGAAGCCAAGAAAGAATCACAAATTAAAATAGCTGAAGGTGAAGCAGAAGCTTTATTAAAGTTAAAGCAAGCAGAAGCAGATGGTATTAAATTATTAAAAGAAGCTGGAGCGGATAAGGCAGTTCTTACAATGAAAAGTTTTGATACTTTAGCTAAAGTAAGTGAGGGAAATGCTACAAAGATAATAATTCCTTCAGAACTTCAATCAATTGCTACAATGAGTACTACTATTGGAGAATTATTAAAAGAAGAAAAAAAATAGAGAAAGTATCTACATTTTGTAGATATTTTTTCTATTTAGGTATATAATTAACATGTAATTGCCCTATAGCCAAGCGGTAAGGCATCGGACTCTGACTCCGACATTTCGTTAGTTCGAATCTAACTAGGGCAACCATTTTGTTTAAATATCCTTATTTTATAGGGATTTTTTTTATTTTGTAAATTTTTATATATTATTTACACACAAGCAAAAAAATGTTTGCTTTTTATAAAAAAAGTGCTATAATAGAAAACAATTAAATTTATTAAGGGGGAATTATAATGAAAAAAATAGGTTTAATTGGATTAATTTTAATAGGTACAATATTTGTAATTAATACTGTAAATGCAGATGATATATCTAATCAAGTAGAAATTATTAATGTTGATGCTAACACAGGAAATCCTATCGTTGGTAGTAAATTAGTACTTACTGATGAAGAAGGAAATATTATTGACGAATGGACAACAACAGAGAATAAGCACTATGTATATAATGTAGAAGTAGGTAAATATACTTTAACACAAACAGAAGTTCCAGAGGGATATTCAGATGGTAATAATAGTATTATATTTGAAGTAGAAAAAGATGATAAAACTATATCACTTACTATTGATAACACTTTGGCTAGTGATGAAATAATTACTGTACCAGATACATTTTCTAGTACAAAATTAATATATATTATTTCAGCTATTCTTATAATTATAGGAGCTTTAACAGCATATAACTATGCTACTATAAAAGAAAATGAATAAAAAACCTATCTTGTTTATAAGTGGTATAGTTTTAACAATTACTGGCTTAGTATTAGGACTATCAAATTATATAGATGAAAAGATTAATATTGCGTATGATACTATGAACAGCAAGATATCAACTATCAAACTAGAACAAGAACAAACATCAGAAGAAGTAGTAGAACAAGAAGAAGTAGAAGACTTAGAACATTATATTGGGTATTTAGAAATACCAAAAATAAGTTTTAATCGAGGATTCTATTCTAAAAATAGTGAATTTAATAATGTTGAATTAAATATTCAAGTATTAAGTAATTCTTCTTATCCTGATACTAAAAATGGTAATTTAATAATTGTAGGTCATTCAGGCGATGCTTATAATTCATACTTTACGGATTTAAAATACTTATCTATCGATGATGAATTAATAATTACATATAAAGAACATAAATATTACTATTTAATAAAAGATATTTATAATGTTGAAAAAACTGGTACAGTAAGCATCAAAAGAGATCAAAGACAAAATACTTTAACATTAATTACATGTACTAGTGGTAATTTAAAATATAGTCAAACAGTCTATATAGCATATCTAAGTACTAAAGAATAATATTAAGGGGGTTATATTATGATTAGAACAAATATCTTAGATAAAATAAAAATATTAATAAATATTATATCAAATGAAAAGTTTATGATATTAATGTTAATACTATATTTATTTCTAGCATTTATTCTTCTATTATGTAGTAAATTAACAAAGAAAAGTGCTAAAAGAGTATTAACATATTGGTATATATTTATGTTAACTACTATTATATTTGAATATAGAGATAAGTTATCAGGATTACTTGATTATTTAGTAAATAGTATTATATACGAATTAGTATTTCCTAATTACTTAGTATTTATATTAATCTTTGTAATTACTAATATCTATATTGTTGATAGTATTATTAATAAAAATAGTAATTTTATATATAAAGGTATTAATATTCTTATGTATACTATAACAACATTTATAAGTTTTATATTATTCTATCTAATAACTAAGAATAATATAAATATATATAATGAATTAGATATTTATACTAATAGCGATATAGCATCTTTAATAGAACTTGTAATGTTTATCTTTAGTTTATGGACAATAATAAATATTATTTGCAAAATAATTTATAAAGTACACAATAAAAAAGATGATTTAAAGTATGTTCCCGCAAATATGAATGTACTAGAACCTACGCAAGTAGATATAGTCCCTGAAGAAGAAGTAAATTACTTTGCTGATTTATATGATCCATCACCAAGAGTAATAAATCCTAAAGTAGAAGTAGAATTAGTAAAAGTAAATAAAGAAACAATGGATTTAAACACTATGATAAATAATATTACCTCTAAAAATAGTATTGAATTATTAAAGAAATTAGATAACCTTAATTATAGTTCACAAGATTATAAAATACTTGCAAATATTCTTAAAAATAGTTATAACAAATAGAATTGGTCTCGTACCAATTCTTTCTTTAAATACTAAGAAA
>CAZTTM010000089.1:0-4226 GCA_964616035.1 uncultured Muribaculaceae bacterium | reverse complement strand
AAAAAACATTTAAAAATGCTATTGAACTAGAAGAAAAAGATATCTTAATAATTGAAGGATTACATTGTTTAAATGATGCCTTATTAGAAAGTATTCCAAGAAAGAATAAATATAAAATATATATAAGCCCATTACCATTCTTAAATATTGATAATGATAATAGAATTAGTATGACTGATTTAAGATTATTAAGAAGAATGGTTAGAGATAACCGTGTCAGAGGATATTCTCCAAGTCAAACCCTAAAGTCATGGTCTGATGTTAGAAAAGGAGAAGAAAAATATATATTCCCATATCAAGATGAAGCTGATACTATCTTTAATTCAACATTAGCTTATGAATTAGCAGTACTAAAAACGTATGCTGAACCATTACTATTTACCGTTAAAGAAGATGATCCAGAATATGACACAGCCTTAAGACTATTACAACTATTGAAGTTTGTCTTACCAATGCCAAGCCAGGATGTACCAAGTGTATCTATCCTAAGGGAATTCATTGGTGGAAGCTATTTTGAAAGGTAAAGAAGAATTATGAAAAATAACAAATTAATATTAATAAGGATAATACTAACTGTAGTATTTGCTATGATAACATATTATCTATTTTTACCTCCAATAAATATTCATAGTCTTAGTTTTTGGGCCTATGCAATTGCACTAATTATTGTTTACAACATAATTGGGGTATTTAAACTATTTAATTTTAAATATAGTAATATATCTAATATCTTTTATAAAAGAAATATAGAGTTTCCAAAAAGTATAATTGCTATATTTGTAATAATTGGTGGTATTATCATTGCAAATTTTATAGCATCGCCATTATTCAACTCTAAAAGTTATGCTAATAGAATAACAATAAATGATAGTGTTGAATTTACTGAGGGTATCAAAGAAGTAGATTTTAATACTTTACCATTACTTGATAAAACCTCTAGTCAAAAACTAGGTGATCGTGTAATGGGGCAAATGTCTGATTGGGTAAGTCAGTTCTATGTTAGTGATTTATATACTCAAATAAACTATAATAATGAAATAATACGTGTAACACCATTAGAATATGCTTCAATAATAAAATACTTCTCTAATAGAAAAGAAGGAATAAAAGGTTATATAACAGTAAACTCTGTTAATGGCGAAGCAAACTTAATAAGACTAGATGAAGGCATGAAATATATGCCAAGTGCCTTATTTAATGAAAATTTATACCGCAAACTAAGGTTTAATTATCCAACAGAAATATTTGATACAGCCTCATTTGAAATAGATAATGAAGGCAATCCATATTGGATAGTGCCAACAGTATCCTATAAAGCAGTTGGCACCAAAAAAGAAATAACTGGTGCTATTATACTCGATCCAATAACAGGTAAAAGTAAAAAATATAAATTAGAAGAAATTCCCACATGGGTTGACCATATCTACTCAGCAAGTTTAATAATTGAACAAGTAGATGATTGGGGACAATATCAAAATGGGTTCTTCAATACTTTATTTTCACAAAAAGGCGTTATTGAGACAACAGATGGTTATAATTATATAAGTCTAAATGATGATATATATCTATATACTGGAATAACATCAGTGTCATCTGATGAATCTAACCTAGGATTTATTTTATGTAATATGCGTACTAAAGAAACAAATTATTACAAAGTACCAGGAGCTGAAGAATATTCTGCCATGGCCTCTGCTGAAGGACAAGTTCAACAAATGAAATATACATCAACATTCCCATTACTAATTAACTTAAATGGTAAACCAACATATTTAGTAAGTTTAAAAGATAATGCTGGATTAGTTAAAATGTATGCCTTTATTGATGTAGCAGATTACCAAAAAGTAGTAGTATCTGATGCTTCACTAGGAATAAATAAAGCTGCCACCAACTATTTAGCCAGCTATTCAACTGATTACAACAAAGAATTATTACAAACTAAAGAAATAACAATAAAGAATATTAGTATGGGTATAGTTGAAGGCAATAGTTATTATTACATTATGGATACTAACAATCAAAAATATAAAGCATCATTAACAACCAGTGATTTATTGCCATTCTTAATAAATAGTGATACTATAAAAGTATCTTATCTCGAAAAAGAAGAAATAATTAACATCGTTAGCATTGAAAAGTAGCAATACTTTTCTTTTTATATATCAACATTACTATTAATAGCAACATAAAGAAAAATAAATCCACCAATAACATTAAAAAGATTAGCTATAAAATTAGTATAATTTATATCAGTAGGATTATCTGAATATTGATTATAACTTATATTTAAAAAATAAAGATATATAATTACTAATACTATAAAAATAAATGTATTTATATTATTGCTATATATTTCATCCTTATAACTATTATTAATAATACTATTCTTCTCAAAATAATTAGATAAAAGCGCTAATAAAATTATGATTATATATATTACCCAAATAATATTCTCAATATCAATATTCTTAATTTGTGTATTTTTATTCATACTAAAATATATTACTAATAAATAAATATATAATAAAATAATGGATATCTTAAAGTACTAATATTGAATATCGACCTAATTTATAGTATAATCTTAACTAAGCGAGGTGTATTATGAAAATAAATACTCAAAATTTAAAAGGGACTACTGATTATTATGGTAAAGACCAATTAATAAGAAATAAAATAACAGATATCTTAAAAGAAACATTTATAAAATATAATTATCAACCATTAGATTCAACAGTATTATATAACTATGATATTTTAGCATACAAGTATAAAAAAGGTGCTGAAATACTAAGTGAAATGTATACTTTAACCGACCAAGGAAATAGACGTTTAGGATTAAGATATGATTTAACTATTCCATTTTGTAAGTTTATTGCTAATCAAAAAGAATTAAGATTACCACTAAAAAGATATGAAATAGGTAAAGTATTTAGAAATGGTCCAGTTAAAACAGGAAGATGTCGAGAGTTCTATCAATGTGATGTTGACGTAGTAGGTATTAGTGGTCAAATAATAGAAGCCGAACAAATGCAAATGGTAGTAGATGTATTTACAAAGTTAGGAATAGATATAAATATTAAATGGAATAATAGAAAGTTAATGAGTATTATAATAGAAGACTCAAATATTTCTAAGGATAAAATAGAAGAAGTAATAGGTATCATTGATAAAATAGAAAAGATTAGTAGACAAGATTTTATTAAAGAATTATCTAAAATAGAAATAGAAGAAGAAACTGCTAATAAACTATTAGATAACTTTAATAAACAACTAACTGATTATATTGAAATGTATGAAGAAGATGAAAGAATAATAGCAAAAGAAGCTATTCAAGAAATAAAAACATTATCTTCATATATTAAAAAATTAAATTTATTAAATAATACTACATTTACCCCAACACTAGCACGTGGATTAAGTATTTATACATCAACAGTTTTTGAATTCTTTGATAAAAAAGAAAGACTAACTTGCTCTCTAGGGGGAGGTGGAAGATACGATAAAATAATTACTGATTTTATTGATGATGGTAACATATATCCTGCAGTAGGACTATCATTCGGTCTAGAACCAATATATACTATTATAAAAGATGAAATGGCTACTGATAGTTTAATAGATGTCTATATTATTCCTATGGATACAGAAATTGAATCCCTAATGTTAGCCAGAAATCTTCGCCAAAAAAATATAAACGTTATTGTTGAAATGAATAATCGTAAACTAAAAAAATGTTTTGAATATGCTAGTAAAGAAAATATTAAATATGTCATAGTAGTAGGTAGCAATGAAATACAAGAAAATATATACACTATCAAAGATATGACTACATCAGAACAATTAAAACTACCATATAATGAATTAGAAGAATATCTATTAGCAAACAAAAACCAAGGATAATTTATAAACCCTTGGTTTTTAATATAAAGTTTTTTATTTATCTTCTTTCTTATCTTCTTTTTTAGTTTCTTTTTTATCTTCCTTCTTAGGAACTATATTTTGCTTTAACCTATCATTGATTTCAGTAGTATTCTTACATATAGTTATCATTAATAAAGAAAATTCAAAACAAATCCTTGCAATAATATTACCAAATACTAAATGTACTAAGAATAAAACGAAACTTGTAGATATTAATCCTAATGAAGACAAAGTAATATAAATAGCAATAATTATATATAAAATCTTTAATATGGGTTGTAATTGTGTAACTGGGAAAACAG
>CAZTTM010000088.1:2596-4485 GCA_964616035.1 uncultured Muribaculaceae bacterium | reverse complement strand
CCTTATTTTACAATATTTTTTTATTTCGGTCAATTTAATTTTTCATTTGAGCTAATAAAAAAGTTTATAAATATATTTTAAAAAATTATAAAGTCTAGCATGGCGAAATTTCAATTATTAAAAATATCTTTACACAATTTTTCTTATTTATCTTCTAAACAGACACTAAATTATATTTTCTCTTAGAAATTTGATATAATTAAAATAAATAGATAAATTATAAATTAATTATTATTTGTAGTGAGGAGAAAAAAATGAAAAATATGTTGAAACTAGCAAAAAAGCAAAAGTATAATAGACAACTATTAGATGATTATAATATTGCTGACTTATATATTACCCAAAATCTAAAAAAGTTAGATGAAAAAGATATTGAAAGAGATTGTACATTACTAACATTAGTCTTGCTGACTTTGCAAGAAAAAAATATAATCTCTATTGGTGATGAAATTAAAATAATCAGTGATAATTATAATGATTTAACTGATTATGAATTAATGGTAATTGACGCAATAAAAAATAATGTACTTGATTCTATAGATGTGTTTAATCTTCGAACTAAGGCAATTAATAGTTGTAAAAGCAAAAACTTAATAAGGAAAAATCATATTTTAATTATTACCGTGATTTCAGGTGTTTTATATACTGCACTTTTTGTTAATGAAAGTTGGATTAATCTTTACGGTGAGATAATTCTAAGCATACTTTATATGTTTTTTTGCATATTACCATTTGTTATAATATGGTCTATTAATAGACCATATGTATTAACAACAGAAGGAAAATTAGCAAGTTATAAATTACAAGGAATAAAAAATTATATTCATGATTTTACATTATTAGGAGAAAAAGAGTACAAAGAAATTACATTATGGGATAATTATTTAATTTATGCAATTATGCTTGGCGAAAATAAAAAAATTCCACTTGAAATTGTAAAAAAATTATAAATTCTTTTTTTAGTTCTCTAAAAAAAGCAATAAGTATTATATGTTGTTATTTTTAACATTCTTTCTACTTATTACCTCTTTAATAAAAAAGTTATATAAATTATACATATTATCCATATCTTCCGGATGCCATTGCACCCCTAATAAAAAGTGTTTATCATCTATATACTCTATTCCTTCAACTATTCCATTATCATCATAAACTGTCTTTTTAAATGGCAATTCTACTCTATCTAAAGTATAATTATGTCTACTATTTACGAGAGCCCTGTCTCCTAATATCTTATGAAAGAAACTATTCTTTACTATATTTACATTATGTGTTTTAGTTTTATCATTATGATTATCCACCTTAACTAAGTAATCTTCTTTCTCTTTATTAGCATATAATCCTATTACTTGATGTCCCATACAAATACCTAAAATAGGTTTATTATTATTCATACAATAATCAATAATATCAAAGTGATATTTATGAATATCCAATCCACCTGGAATAATAAAACCATCACACAATTCTAATACAGTATAGTCAATACTTTCTTCATTATTATAATTAATAATACCAATATAACTAACTTTATCATTTAAATATTTTAAATTATTTTTACTAATACCCTGATATATAACATCATCTTTTACTACATCTTTACCAACAATGCCAATTATAACATTCATACTATTTCAAAAACTTATCTAAATTAGTAGGTACTTGATCATTTAAAACAGCATTAATAATCTTTTCTTCCTTCTCTTTAGATACCTCTCTACCCGTCATCTTAGAAATATCTCTAATCACTTCTTTTAAAGTATTTTCATCTTTCATATTACCTTGCTGTAATTTACTTGCTAAAGATAAAATAGTATTCTTATCAACATTAGTTTTCTTCTCTATTTTCTCAAAAAAACTATCTGAAAAAGACATATAAACCTCCTACA
>CAZTTM010000088.1:0-2586 GCA_964616035.1 uncultured Muribaculaceae bacterium | reverse complement strand
ATAATATATGCCTAACATAATTATATAGTTAATAAAAAAGAATAATTAACTATATAATTAATTATTCCTCATTCTTATTTTTAAATTGTATTACAATCGGTGTTCCCTCAAAATCAAAACTTTCTCTTATCTTATTCTCTAGATATCTTTCATACGAAAAATGAACTAATCCTTTACTATTTACATTAAAAGTAAATTTAGGAGGTACAACACCAGTTTGTGCTACAAAGTATATTTTAAGTCTTTTACCCTTATATGAAGGTGGTTGATTTAACACAACTGCATCCCTAATAACATCATTAAGAATACTAGTTTTAATTTCTTTATGTGAATTTTCATATACTTTATTTATTTCTGGCATCAAAGTATGAATTCTTTTTTTAGCTAAAGCAGATAAAAATACTATAGGTACGTAAGATAAAAACTGAAACTCATTCCTAATTAATTTAGTAAATGAAGATATATCATTTTTATTACTAACTGTATCCCATTTATTAACAACAATTACTAATGGTTTACCTGCTTCAAGAATATATCCCGCAATATGTTTATCATGTTCTATAATACCTTCTTCTGCATTAATAACAAGAACACACACATCACTTCTTTCAATAGCTTTCAATGATCTAATAACACTATATTTTTCAATACTTTCCCATATTCTACCATTTTTTCTAATACCAGCAGTATCAATAATAACATAATCTTTCTTATCATAAGTAAATAATGTATCAACAGCATCTCTAGTAGTACCAGCTATATTACTAACAATAACTTTATCTTCATTTAATAAAGCATTAACCAAACTACTTTTTCCTACATTAGGTCTTCCTACTACACAGAACTTAATCTTATCATCATTTTCTTCATCCACAGAACTGTTGAAATCTTTAACTATTTCATCAAGTAAGTCACCTAAACCAATACTATGTACTCCACTAACAGGAATAATAGTATCAAAACCAAGTTCATAGAAGTTATATATGTTATCAGTGCGTTTATTATTATCAATCTTATTAGCGGCTACTATAACTTTTTTACCAGTTTTAATAAGCATATCTCTAATAACATAATCATTCTGATTTAATTCTTCCATACCATCAACAATAAAAACTATAACATCTGCTTCCTCAATAGCTATTGAAGCTTGTATTTTAATCTCATCATTAAATAATTCATGGCTAACATCAATTCCCCCAGTATCTATAAGATGAAACTTATATTTACCATAACTAACATCGCCATATATTCTATCTCTAGTCACACCAGGTGTATCTTCTATTATTGATATTTTTTTACCTACTAATTTATTAAATATTGTTGATTTACCTACATTAGGTCTCCCAACAAGTGCTACAGTTGGTAATCTCATGTCTATCACATCCTTCTATCTATCAATAGCATACTCTAATATTTTATTATTTACTTCCTGTTTTCCTTCTTTAGTTATTGCTGAAAACAAAATAGGCTCATCTTCCATACCAAGAGTATTCTTAACAATTGCTTTATTTTTCATAACAGCATTCTTACTAATTTTATCTAACTTAGTACATATTATACTAACAGGTATATTATAATGTTTTAAATACTTATACATCATAACATCATCTTCTGTAGGTTTATGCCTAAAATCAACTAACATAAATACCATCTTAAGATTCTCTCTACCCTCTAAATAATCTTCCATAATTAACCCAAACTTATTCTTTAACTTCTTATTTACACTAGCAAATCCATATCCCGGAGCATCCACTAAATAAAAATAATCATTAATTAAATAAAAGTTTAGAGTTTGAGTTTTACCAGGTTTAGCAGAAGTCCTAGCAAAATTCTTTCTATTAATCATGGTGTTAATAAAACTACTTTTTCCTACATTACTCCTACCCACTAAAAGAAACTCATTCTTACCATCAGTAGGAAATTGACTCTTTCTTACTGCGGAAATAGATAGTTTAACATCTAAAATTTTCATATATTTCACCTACATCAATATTATAACATTAATAAAAAATATGTCAAATATCCATATTATAGACATTTAACATATATTCTAACCCTTTTTACTAGATACTTTCTTCTCAGCCTTTTCCATAGCAGTAGCTAAATCGCGATATTTCTTAGTAACGGGTTCAACAACACTATCAGTATTACTTAAATTAACTGACTTATTTTCTAAAATACATTCTGTAATAGCCTTGTTCTTTTCTAGTTGATACTGACTAATTAATTCTTTAATTGGTAATAAATCATAATGTACCTTATTTCTTCTATCATTATAATCTTTTAAAATAATTTGAATTAATTCTCCCCCACTACTTCTTGTAATAGATATTCCATTATCAGATATTTCAATATTTAATCTCGTTATAATATCTTCTATTCTTTCTTGTTCTTGTAAATCAGTAGTATATTTTGCTAATTGTTTCTCTGTCAATATTTCACATGCATCATTCTTTCCCATAACCTACTCTCCTTACTTTAAGTATAAAAAAACAAATATCTAAAGTCAACAAATAGTAAATACTTTACAAAATAATACAATAATATACAAAATACTATATATTTATGTTATTATATATAAAAAGA
>CAZTTM010000087.1:3461-4538 GCA_964616035.1 uncultured Muribaculaceae bacterium | reverse complement strand
TATAAAGATAAATAAATATAAAAGTACATAATCTCTATAAATTAATTGACATTTTATATTAAACTATTTGTATCTTAAATAAAAATATGATATAATACTTAGTGAATAAGAAGGTGTGAGATGAATGAAATAATTTTAGCCGTGATACTAATCATAAGTCTTATGTCAATATATTGCTTATATAAAATATTTGATAAGATGGGCCTATATTATAGTTTAATAATATTTATAGAGATTGCTATTATAACATCATTCAAAATAATGAAAATATTTAATTTTAACTTGAATATTAATATATTGTTTTTGACTTGTATAATGACAATTATTTATATAATATTAGCTAAATATAATGTCAAAGAATTAAATAACGTTATAAAAGTATCTTGTATAACTACAATTTTTTCAGCACTAATAGTCTTATTATTAGGATATTATATACCATCAATAAATTCAACAATAGCTATAAATATAAAATCAACATTTATTTATAACTATAAAGTATTAATATTTCTACCAATAACTCTATTAGGAGGAATAATAGCAACCACAAAGTTATATCAATTTATAAGTAAATTACAAGATAATATCTATATTAACATAATACTAACCTATATTATTACTGGATTAATATATACAGTTGCTTTTCAAATATTAGGCTATCTTAACATAATAAAAATATATAATTCTATATATGTTGGTCTAACTTCTTACTTATTTGGATTAATTATCACCGCAATTCAATTAATTATAATTAATCTAATATTAAAGAAAAAGAAGGTGCAAGAATGAATTATATATTAATAGTTGTAGAAACACTTCTTAGTTATATAATACTATTATTATTTCATAAGAAGTTTAAGCTAGATGGTATATATTATTATATAATAATGTCCACTATACTATCAAATATTATGCTATTAAATACTATTGATATCTTAACGTATCCAATATCCGTAGGATTTGGAATAACTTCCTCAATAGTAATAGCCACAATAATTCTTACCCACAAAAAAGGACCTAGTGAACTTTCAAAGTTAATATTAACCATAATTATAAGTTCAATAATAAGTTATAGTT
>CAZTTM010000087.1:0-3361 GCA_964616035.1 uncultured Muribaculaceae bacterium | reverse complement strand
TATATAGATGATAAAATAGTTAAATAGAAAGTAGTGATGATGTATGAGAACTAGAAAAAAAGAATTAGTAAGTGATGAAATAAAACCATCTGTAGGGAAAATTATTAAAGAAGAAAGAGAAAAACATAACTATTCTCTAGAAGATTTAGCCAAAGCCCTAAATTATACTAAGAATAGACAAACTCTTCATAAGTATGAAACAGGTTTATTAAATATTCCATATGATATCTTCTTTGATATATGCCGTATCTTTAATATATCAAGTGATATAATAAACGAGATACCCGCTGGTGAAGAAGAAAAGAAAATTCTAGAACAAAAATTATTAAAAGAATATAAAAGTAGTAATAAGAGCTATAAAAATTTAACAGTATCAATAGAAAAATTACTTGATACATATAAGAATGTTAACTTTGAGCCTATTAATAATATGTCAGAAGTATCCATAAAGATGTTAGATGATTCAATGACCCCATATTATGAAAAAAATGATAAAATATATTTTAGTAAACAAGATGATTATAAAAATGGTGACGATATTGTTATTGCTATAAAAAACAATGTATTAACAGTAAGAAGACTATATCGTTATCAAAAAGGAATAATCCTACAAGCAATGAATTCCAAGTATCCTACCATTAACATTAATGTAGTTGCTAATAACATGATTTTAGGTAAAGTTACTGCTATATACCGAGAAAAATAAAATATTTACTTCACAAAAAGTAAATATTTTTTTAAATCACAAACTTAACCTAACAAATTTTAAAAATTAGTTTTGCTTAATTATTAAATTATCTGTAAGTAATTGTTGAAGTGTATTTATTACTAAAATATTGAGAGTAATTAACATCATCTAATAAATAATTTAATGTAAATTCCCCATTAGAGCAAGTTAAAGATGCATACCCTAATGCACCAGAATTAGCAACTACAGCAGGAAAACTATCAAATGATGCCGGTATTTCTTCATCTTTATTAACTACAGAATTAAAATATGCAGTAACTGTGTCTGCTTTTAAAGCACTTTGTAATGAAGAATAATTAGTAAAAGTCAAAAAACTAGCATTTAATATTATTTTAATTGTTCCGTCATCTTGTATTATGCATTTAATTTCAAGTGTACTATCAAAATCGCTATCCCAACCTTCCCAAGAACCATTTCTTTTCCATATATGAGATACATTTGTCTTTCCAGTTCCATTTTTAGTGCCAGTCAGATTAACAAACTTTTCATATTCGTCTAATGTCCTTAATCTATCAGCAACAGATACATCATGATAAGTAAAACTACTATCAATTTTATTATATAACTCTAACGAATGACTCAATTTTCCTTCTTCATAATATTTTTCAGCTTTTTCAAAGTCATCATAATAAAGGTTATACATATTACAGTATTTAACATTTTTATCATTTTCACCTAAATTGGCCTTTTTAAAGAAAATTAAAGCATTGTTGCAGTCATCATTATTCATAAACTCATTTCCATATGCAACATAAGCATTATTAAGTCTTTTTTTTACATCTCCTAGCCAAGAAATCTTTTCATATTTTGAAATGGCTTTTAAATAGTTTTTATTTTCAAAAGCTTTATTACCATCACTATAATTTAAGTAACCCATAATCCCGAAAACTACAAAAACTAATATAATAATCACTGTAATGATAAAAATAATAGTTTTAGGTTTAATTTTCTTAAAATCTTTAATAACAATCTTATTCTTTTTAACCAATTCTTTATCATCAAGTGAATTTTCTCCTGAAATATTTTTATCATTCTTTTTTTTCATTCCTTACTTCCTCCCATAATATTACAAACAATATAATATTATTATTCTAAATCATTAAATTTTGAATTCACGTATTTATTTTCTCGTATTTCAATCAAATAGTCGTATTCTATCTCACCTATAGTTTTATTAAATTTTCTTGACTAAATGATATTTGTATTTCTAGTATAAAAATTTGCTTAACATATGATACAGTACTATTTTAAACACCTAAAACTAATGTTAACATTGAAAATAAAACTATATTTTAAAATTATAAATTAAAATCAAAAAACATCAAAAGCATCTGTTAACTTCAAATTAATATCTTCTGTTTTGTCAAAATTGTATGGAATATAAACTACATAATTTTTTCCACCATCATATGAAAGTGCAATATATCCATTTCTTATAGAGTATATTCCATGATTTAATACACCATTTATTTTTATGTCAAAATTATATGGAGCATAAAACGAAATTTCATATGCAGAATAATTAACATAGAAAGTCCAAGAATAATTATTTATTAAATTTTTAACTTTATCTACATCTTCTGGAATTGCATCATTTTGCATATCTATTTCATTTGCATAGCCTACAGGATCAGCTGCTTTAGCAATCTCTTCAAAATTTTTCATATGAATTATATCTCCAGTAAACATATTTAAATCATTTATATTTGGATAATTGACATTAGAAAAGCTGATTCTTTTTTTATCAGCAAGATCTACTTCGGGTATTTTAAATGTTTCCAAAATCTTTAAAGAATTTCCAACGTAAATATCTTTCAAATATTTATGATAGTAATAACTAGAAACATAATTTTCGTTATGTTTTAAATAGTGTTCAGATTTGTAGTTATTACCATCTATTTTTATCGTTGTACTTGTGCTATTGACTTTCAAATTTTCTTTAGCAGCTGTTGCTGTATAAAACACATATACCATTTTTAAATTATCCTCATCAGTATATGAGTCATCCACATAAACTCCCTCAATTTTTAAATAATCAGTTTCTGTTGTAGTTTTTGTTTCATGTATTCTTCTACCTATAAAATTAAACAAAAGACAGGCCAACAACAATATTAAAATAATTCTTCTTTTTTTCATATATCTAATATCTCCCTTCAATATATTAATTGTTTTCACTAGTTTTTTTCCTTTTAGAAAAATTTTCTATTATATTATATCCATTTGCAAGTACTCCGCTAGCAATCATTGTAACACCAACAAAAGTCATAAATAAAGTATAAGTCTCCGTATAAGTGGAACCTAAATAATTAACATTGTTAGCTGTTTTAGCCGCCGCATTTTATATTTCTATATAAGCATCACCACCACAATACTTACTATGTTCATAAGAAACAGGATAATATATTGAATTTTCTAAACATATCGCAAGTATTCCTAAAATTACTGTCACAATACCGCATATAGACTTAAAGTATTTTTTTTGCAAAACTCATATAACCTCTCCTTCCTAATCTACATTATAACACAATATTGTCGTATAAAATAGCAAAATGTCAAAATAAATAGCAAAAATGGGACAATTTCTCTAGGTGATATTAATGAACACAGAAAAAT
>CAZTTM010000086.1:0-4585 GCA_964616035.1 uncultured Muribaculaceae bacterium | reverse complement strand
ATTAATTGATAATAATAATATTTTAGTCAACAATAAGAAAATAAAAGCCAGCTATAAAGTTAATCAAGGAGACATTATAACAATAGATGATAATTATCAAGAAGATACAGATATTAAACCACAAGACTTAAAATTAGATATTTACTATGAAGATGATGATTTGTTAGTAGTTAACAAACCAAGTGGTATGGTAGTTCATCCCGCTATTGGCAATTATTCCAACACACTAGTTAATGGATTAATGTATCATTGTAATAAACTAAGTACTATTAATGGTAATATTAGACCAGGAATTGTTCATAGAATAGATGCTGATACTTCAGGATTATTATTGGTTGCCAAAAACGACAAATCCCACATATCGCTAGCCGAGCAAATAAGCAAAAAAATGGTTGTTAGAAAATATATAGCATTAGTGTATGGTGTAATAAAAGAAGATAGTGCAACTATTGATGCACCAATAGGAAGAGATAAAAATGACCGCAAAAAAATGTGTATTACTGCTGAAAACTCTAAACCCGCAATTACCCATATTAAAGTATTAGAAAGATATAAAAATGCTACCTTAATTGAGTGCATCCTCGAAACAGGAAGAACACATCAAATAAGAGTTCATATGCAGTATATTAATCACCCCATTGTAAATGACCCAGTGTATGGTCATCACAAATTAATAGATCCTGACTTTGGGCAAATGCTCCATGCTAAAACAATTGGCTTTATCCACCCAACAACCAATAAATATATGGAGTTTACATCCCCAGTACCAGAAAAATTTACAGAGATACTAAAAATATTTCAAGAGCAATAAAAGAACTTTATTTATTTAATATTTAATAGTATAATATAATGTGTTATCAGATGAGGTGAAATATGGTTCAAGAATTAAAAATAAACAATCGTGATTTGCTTGTTATGAATTTAGTTCACTATTTTATGATTGAAAAAAATTATAGCCCCGTCATAGTTCATGGAATTAACGATGAAATATGGTTAGAAAACATGGAAGAAGATTACAAAATAGTAAGAATTGTTTCAAAATATATTCATAACAAAGAACAATTAGGATTTGATAAATTTAGATCTACAAAAATAACAAAAGAGTTGAAAAAGAAAACATTAACTTTGAAAATGCCAGTACTAAGTATATATACAGATGTAGGTGATACGGTTGAATTATGTAATGATAAAACATCAGATAGAGTCTTAGTAGAAAAAGAAAAAGATATAAAAAATCCAACATTGATGGAAGTATTTCCAGATATTGTGGAAAAAACTAAACACGAAGAAAAAGGAATAGAATTATTCTTAAAATTTACTAATGATATAAATAACAATAATACAGCTAAAGCAAGTGAATTAGAGAAAATATTTTCAATGAAAAAGCCCATTTTCACATATGCTATAATTGCCATATGTGTAATAATATTTATTCTTATGAAAGGTGCTACAGATAGTAAAACATTACTATTATTTGGTGCTAATCTAGGATTACTAGTAAAACATGGAGAAATATATCGCTTACTTACCTGTGCATTTGTGCATATAGGAATTATTCACTTAGCAGTTAACATGTATTCTTTATATGTTGTTGGTTCACAAATAGAAAGCTACTATGGAAAATTAAAATATTTGATAATATATTTAGTTAGTGCAATATGTGGAAGTATTCTATCAATTGGATTTAACGATAATGTAATATCAGCGGGTGCTAGTGGCGCAATATTTGGTTTACTTGGGGCAATGCTATATTTTGGAATCAAATATCGTACATATCTAGGTCAAACTATTAAAAGTCAAGTTATTCCAATAATATTGATTAATCTATTTATTGGCTTTACTATGTCAGGAATAGATAATGCCGCCCACATTGGTGGATTAATTGGTGGACTATTATCTGCAATGGCACTAGGTATAAACAACAGGCAAGATAAATCATCAAAAATTAATGGTATAGTTCTATTGCTAACATATATTGCATTTATTGTATATTTTTCATTTTTTATGTAGTTAAGAAAGCCCATAATATAAGGGCTTTTTTATAAAAAAAGCCTTGACACTATAAGATATATGTGATATTATTTATTTGTTGTGGCGGATGTGGTGAAGTGGTTAACACGGTGGATTGTGGTTCCATTATTCGTGGGTTCGATTCCCACCATCCGTCCCATTAAATTGACCTTGACCGCAATTTGTATAATAATTTTATATTGATTGCGGTTTTTACATATTAAAATAGTAAGAGGTGTGAATAATGACAGAAACTTCATTTGGTAAAACATTAGCAAAATTAAGAAAAGAAAGAAAACTTACTCAACAACAATTAGCAGATTTATTACACGTTACAAATAAAACTATATCAAAGTGGGAAACAAATACAACTGCACCAGACATTGATACATTAAAAAGAATATCACAAGTTCTAAATGTACCAGTAGATGTCTTACTAGGAAATAGTAAATTAACAATAACTGAGAAAAGTAGCAGACATAAGCTTACTAAAAGGAAAATAATATTATTAATAGCCCTATTATTAGTCTCTATATTCTTTGTCTACTATCTTATGACTAACTTTATAATAAACACTAAGTCTTATTCACTAATAAGTGGTGATGAAAGATTTACAATAGAAGGAAATATAACAGCTGACAAAAATCAATATTATTTATCGCTAGAAGTAAAAGGCATTAATGATGATTTATTAGAAAATAAGACAATAAACAATGCAGAATATTCAATAATTATAAATGATAAAATTATTTATAATAATGGTGATATATCAACATTGGCAATATTAACAGATAATCAAAGTTTGAGTAAATATATCTCTAAGATATCTATAAATCATACAGACAAAAAGAAAGAAAATTTAAAAAGTGTACTTGAAGATGGCATAATTTTGCAAATTAAATCTACCGATGAAAGCAACAAAATTGATACATTAAATATTCCAGTATTAGTAAAAAATGATTGAATTCCCCTGAAAAAGCGACAACATTCGCCAATTCGGGGGTTTATTTTTATATACCCAAATGTTAGAATTTTTAGTGAAAGGAGGTAAGAAATGAGTAAATTAAAAAACTACTTGATAGCAGTTTTAGCAGTTAGTTTATTATTTACTACTTCAATTAAAGCAGAAGAAGACTTAATAGAAAATTATTTTGGAATTAAAATGACAGCAACTGAATATAATAATCTTTTAAACTTAGGATTTTCGGAAGAAGATATTTATCTAATGGATGAAGATACTTATATTAATAATAAAGATTTAATTGGTCATGTAGTATCAACAAATATAACACGTTATAAAACTGTAAGAAGAGGTTTAGAAACAATAACTTATGTTGCAACCGAAGAGGAGTTCCAAAGTAGGAATGAAGTTATGCCACTAGGTGTTATTAGTAATACTTGGCGTAGTGTTGTCACTAAAATAACGCAAATTGATTCGAATTATCGTTATATGGTATCAACAGTTTGGAACACAATGCCAGATGAAAGAAACTATGATGTTATAGCAATAGGAATTACTAGTGATGTAATAAGAGCTACTTATCCAACATTCACTCGTCACTATTGCGATTATGATGGTTGCTACAATTCTAATGTTGGAGCAATTAAAACTGGCAGATACGGTGCTGGGGCATCATTTAAAGTACCAAGTGGAACACTAACTGGATTAGGAGCATCATTATATTTTAACGTCTCAAAAGATGTTTCAGGTACTTTAACATATCAAGAGTTTTGCGGCGAGTATGCTCATGGTACTAACACATCATTGACAGATTCACAAAATTATACAATTGCCACTGGTGGAATAGGCTTTGGAGCAGCAGCAGTTGATAAATATGTTATAATGGGCTGTTCATATGGCACTTGGACAGGTACATGGTAAAATTAAGCGCCAAAAAAATAAAATAAAGTAAAAAAATAAATATCTAAAAAAGAAAAACGTACAAGTGGAGAGTACTATAATATTGGTACTCTCCCAATAATAAAAAAGGAGTTAAATATAAAATGTTTGAATTAAACAATGAAACAATACCAATAATATTAAGTGTAATAATAGTAGTAATAACAACAATAATCGTAGTATGGACACTTCATCATCTTGCCTCAAAACCATACGTAGAAAAAATGATACTAAGCAAAAGCGATAGATTAGATAGATTCAGATTTGAAAATAATGGATTTGTATATAAAAATATGGTAGGAGATAAAAAATATGTAGATATTCCAGTAATACCATATGATTTTAAAGAACAGCCTAAAAATAAAGTAGGATGTGCTATATCTAATGCCGTACTATTTTCTGATCATTATATAACAGGAGTAGCAGGGCTAAAAATATTTGCCGATGTTGCATATTATAGCGATGTATATATGTACATTAACGAAATAGATGGTAAAAAAGTAGAAAAATCAGCAGTACAACTTAAATTACCATCAGGATTAAATATTCAAATTTATATAACAAAATTAGACCCCCATAAAAAATATTATATTAAAGTAGAAGGACCAGCATTTTTTTTAGGATTAATCGAGCCATTTGGAAACTTTTTATCTTTAGACGAACTAAATCATTAGG
>CAZTTM010000085.1:0-4702 GCA_964616035.1 uncultured Muribaculaceae bacterium | reverse complement strand
AAAAGCATCAATTTAACCTTAAAAATTTGAGTAGAGGGGACGAATTGTTGACTGACAGGTATTATTTTGAAAATTATAAAAAGTCGCAAAATAGTTATGAGGGAGGGAAAATGTTTAAATTAGTATCAAAATATAATCCATCTGGCGATCAACCTGAAGCTATAGAAAAGCTTGTAGATGGAATTAAAAAAGGAAAGAAAGAGCAAGTATTATTAGGGGCTACTGGTACCGGTAAAACTTTTACTGCTGCTAATGTTATTGCTAAAGTAAATAAACCAACCTTAATTTTAGCCCACAATAAAACTCTAGCGGGTCAACTATATAGTGAAATGAAAGAGTTATTCCTTGATAATAGAGTAGAATACTTTGTTTCATATTATGATTATTACCAGCCTGAAGCTTATGTTCCATCTACTGATACATATATAGAAAAAGATTCCTCTATTAATGATGAAATAGATGAATTACGTCATAGTGCTACTAGTGCTTTAATATCAAGAGATGATGTTATAGTTGTAGCATCTGTTTCATGTATTTATGGTATAGGTGAAGTAGAAGAATATAAAAAGAAAATGTTAACTATTAATGTTGGGGATATTGTTGATAGAAATACTATTCTTAAAAAGTTAGTGGAAATGTTATATGAAAGAAGTAATTTAGATTTAAAAAGAGGAACATTTAGAGTACGTGGTGATTCTATTGAGATAATTCCTAGTTATGAGAAAACTAATGGTTTATTAATAGAATTCTTTGATGATGAAGTTGATAGAATTAGTGAATTTGATACTATAACTGGAAAGATATTAAAAGATAAGAAATCTATTTCTATATTTCCTGCTTCGCACTTTGTCACTAGTGATGATAAATTAAAAATAGCTATTAAAAATATTAATGAAGAATTAGAACAAAGGCTTAAATATTTTAAAGATAATAATAAATTAATAGAGGAACAGCGTTTAAGAGAAAGAACTAACTATGATATGGAAATGTTAGAAGAAACAGGGTTCTGTCGTGGTATTGAAAACTATTCAAGACATATTGCATTGAAGAAAGAGGGAGAAACTCCAACTACTTTAATAGATTTCTTTCCTAAAGATTTTTTATTAATTATTGATGAGTCACATGTGACTATTCCACAAGTAAGAGGAATGTATAATGGAGATAGAGCTAGAAAAATGAATTTAGTAGATTATGGATTTCGTCTTCCTTCCGCTCTTGATAATAGACCACTTAAATTTGAGGAATTTGAATCTAAAATAAATCAAGTAATATATGTATCGGCTACGCCAGGGGACTATGAGTTAGAGCGAGTAAATAATGATATTGTTGAACAAATAATTAGACCAACAGGGTTATTAGATCCCACTATTGAAATTAAACCTACAAAGAATCAAATAGATGACTTAGTAGAAGAAATAAATAAACGAGTTGATAGTAATGAAAGAGTATTAATAACAACTTTAACTATTAAAATGGCTGAAGAATTATCTAATTATTTAAAGAATATTGATATTAAAGTTGCATATTTACATAATGAAATAAAAACTCTTCAAAGATTGAAAATAATAAGAGATTTAAGACTAGGTAAATATGATGTTGTAGTAGGTATAAATCTTTTAAGAGAGGGTATCGATATTCCAGAAGTAAGTTTAATTGCTATTATGGATGCTGATAAGCAAGGTTTTTTAAGATCAACTAGAAGTTTAGTTCAAACAATAGGGAGATGTGCTAGAAATGCTAAGGGTCATGTAATTATGTATGCTGATACTATTTCTGATAGTATGAAAGAAGCTATTGAAGAAACTCAAAGAAGAAGAACTATTCAAGAAGAGTATAATAAAGAACATAATATTATTCATAAACAATTATAAAAGAAATAAGAGATGTTATTACTAATGAAGTAGAAGTAGATAATGATAAGGTACCATCTAAAGAAAAGTTATCTTCTAAAGAAAAACAAAATATGATATTAAAATTAAAAGAAGAAATGAAGAAATGTGCTAAAGAATTAGATTTTGAAAGGGCTATGGAATTAAGAGATATTATCTTTGATTTGGAAGATAATAAATAAATTTATGTAAAACATTAAAAATAGATGTAATTTTAATTAATTATTTGATACAATATAAGAAAAGAAACATATATATAATTAAGCAAATATGAAGAAAGGGATAGTATGAAAAATAAAACTAAATATATGATATTAATTATTGTAATACTTATTATTATCTTAGTAGCAGGTGCTTTAATGTTAAATGCTAAAAGTAATAAAAAGAATAATATTAATTTGGTTAATGAAGTAGTAGATGAAATACCAATTATTGAAGATAAAGATGGTACTTATTATTATATTTGTGAAGATGATGAAACAACACTATCAGTAAGAGATAAAGAAAGTGGTAATAGAATTGATAGATTAGCATGTGGTAGTAAGGTAAACTTATTAAGTATTAGTGAGACTAAAACAGATATTTGTGATAACTGGTACTATGTATCATATACTAAATATACTAGTGGTGTAAGTCAAACAACTAAGGGATATGTATGTGGTAATTTCTTAAAAACAAGAAAAGATAATATTACTAATGTATTTACTAATATTGATTTATCATTAATTAGAAATGATGTTAGATATATTAAGGTTAATAGTAAATATACAATAACTACTCAAAGAGATGAAGATACTATGACTTTATTAATTAATGATAAAGAAGTATTAAAAAATAAAGTATCTTGTTTAGGCACTATTAGTCAAATAGGAGATTACATAGTAGTATCTAATAATGAATCATGTGGAAATATATCAACTATTGAATTATATGATGAGAAATCTACTAAAGTAGATAGTATAGATATAACTAATGAAGATAATTTACATCTTGATTTAACATATAGTGTTAAAAATAATAAATTATCTTATAAATTAATTAATTATCAAAATAATATAATAGTTAATGGTTATACAATAAAATATTGTGGTCAAGGAAATTATGAACAAGAAAGTTTTGATGATTTAGATCTAAATTATGAATTAGGTAAGTTATATCAAATAAGTGTAGAAAATAATAAGTTTATTACTAGTACAGATTATACGACTTATACTTTAAATGATTATATTAATGAAATAGGTAAAAGTAATATTTGTGTTAGTAAATAGAAGTAGGGAAGGAAGATTAGTATGTATCATTTTATAGGAATAAAAGGTGCTGGAATGTCATCACTAGCAATTATTTTAAAGAAATTAGGATATGATGTTCAAGGAAGTGATGTTGATAAACATTTCTTTACGGAAAAGGGATTAATTGAAAATAATATTAAGATGTTAACATATAATAAAGATAATATTACTAAGGATATGATAATTATTAAGGGAGCTTCTATTACTCCTGATAATGAGGAATTAATTGCCGCTAAAAAGTTAAATCTTACTATATATGAATATAATGAAATGGTAGGTGTTTTAACAGAAAAGTATAAGACTATTTGCGTTGCGGGATGTCATGGTAAGACAACAACTACTTCTATGACTGCACATGTTTTAGGTAATATTAAAGGGTCTAATTATTTAATTGGGGATGGGCAAGGATATGCTGATAGAAGAAATGAATTTTTTGCTTTAGAGTCATGTGAGTATCGTCGCCATTTCTTAGCATATACACCATATTATGCAGTTATAACAAATATTGATTTAGATCATGTTGATTATTACAAAGATATTGATGATATTATTGATGCTTATACGGAATATGCTAATAAAGCTACTAAGATGGTTATTATGTGTGGGGATGATAAATATATTACTAAGTTTAAGCCTATTAAAAAAATTATTTATTATGGTTTAAAGGAAAATAATAGTATACGTGCTATAAATATAGAGTATAAGAGTAATGGGATTAGTTTTGATGTTTTAACTAATAATAAACTATATGGGCATTTTGATTTACCAATTTATGGTATTCATCAGTTATATGATGCTTTAGCGGTTATTACTATATGTTATTTAGAAAATATTAACGCAGAGTTAGTTAATAAAGAGTTTCAAACATTTAAAGGAGCTCGTCGTCGATTTAGTGAGACTATTGTTAAAGATAATATTATTATTGATGACTATGCACATCATCCTAAAGAAGTTCAAGCAACTATTAATTCAATTAAGCAAAAATATCCTGATAAAAAAATTATTACAATATTTCAACCACATACATTTACTAGAACTAAAGAATTTGCTAGTGATTTTGTAGATATCTTCAAAACTGTTGATGAAGCCTATATTATGGATATTCATCCTGCTAGAGAGAAGCAAGAAGATTATCCTGATATTACATCAGATATGATTATATCAAAATTACCAAATGGTCATAAATTAACTATTAATGATTCTGATATCTTAAGTAAATATAATGATGCTGTATTTGCTTTTATGTCACCAAATGATGTATCTAAATTAGAAAATGATTTAAAAGAATTATTAAATAAAAAACAAGCTTAGTTGCTTGCTTTTTTTGCTATTAAGAGTAAAAAAATTATTTGCATATAAATACTATCTGTTGTATAATTAATTTAAATAATAGATAGGTAAGGTATAAGTAGAATACTTAAGAAATTAGACTATTTTATGATTTTTGAGAGGGTGCTAATGTGAAGAAGAGAACAATATATATAACTTTATTATTAATATTTATAATAGGTATTGTATCTATTA
>CAZTTM010000084.1:0-4723 GCA_964616035.1 uncultured Muribaculaceae bacterium | reverse complement strand
TAATCAGAGGTGATAAAAATGCCTTTAAGAAAAGATTCTTTATCTACAATAAGAGGATTTTATGATTCGAATTTAATTAAAATATTGGTTGGTATAAGAAGATGTGGTAAATCAGTTATTTTAAATCAAATAATAGAGGAATTAAAAGATAAAAGGAAAATAAATGAGGAACATATTATTTTTATTAATTTTGAATTTATAGAATTTGAAGATTTATTAGATTATAAAAAATTAAATATATATATAAAAGATAAAATTAAAGATAATAAAATTTATTATTTATTTTTAGATGAAGTTCAGAACGTGGATAATTTTGAAAAAGTTGTTAATTCACTACGTGCTTCCATAAAAAATATTAGTATATTTTTAACTGGTTCTAATAGTAAAATGTTATCAGATGAGTTATCATCAGTATTATCAGGTAGATATGTTTTATTTAATATTAATCCTTTATCTTATAAGGAATATGTTTCTTTAACAAAAAAAGATGGAAAAGACTTAAATACTTTTTGGGGCTATGCTAAATGGGGAGGGCTCCCTAATAGATGTGAATTTACAAATGAGGTAGATATTAAAAATTATCTTCATAGCGTATATGACTCTATTATTTTAAGAGATGTTGTAAAAAGATTAAATTTAAAGGATACGGTTTTATTTGATATGATACTACAATATTTAATTGAAACTGCTGGTCGTGAATTTTCGGCTGATAACATTATAAAATATTTAGATAAAGAAAATAAGAGAATATCTAATGAAACACTTTATAACTATACTGATGCTTTATGTAAAGCATTAATACTTAAAAAGGTATATAGATATGATATTACTGGTAAAGGTGTATTAAAAACTTTAAATAAGTACTACGCAACTGATTTAGGAATTGCTCAAATTAAAAATAATAATCCAGAATTTAAAAGTTATGTTGTATTAGAAAATATTGTTTATAATGAGTTAACAAATAGAAATTATGAAGTATATATAGGTAAGACTAAAAACGGTGAAGTTGATTTTTTAACAAAGAAGGATGGAAATATTAAATATATTCAAGTAGCTTATGAAATAGAAGGCCATGATAATGCCATAGAAAGAGAATTTGGAGCATATAAGTCTATTGAAGATAATTATCCAAAATATGTTATTTCTCTTGATAGAATAGATTTATCTCGTGATGGAATTATTCATCTAAATTTAATTGATTTTTTATTAGGCGAAGAGTTGTAAATACGTTATAAAATGATAACAATGAGGTGCTATAATGAATTATAATAATATGTTAATTAAATGTATTGCTCGTATGATAAGACCTATTTATTAAATAAAGAAATAACAGCTAGTTTGAAGATAAAAAAACCTTATATATAAAGATTGTTTTAGTTAAAACAAAAAGTTTTTGAAAAAAATGGTAAAAAATGTTAAAAAAATGTTGACAAGCAGATATATTAATGGTATTATAAAGTTGCTTAGATAGAAGATAGCAAGATTGGTATGCTATGTATTTTCTATTTGGATATAGATATACGTATTAGTTTTTTATGAATATGTCATTTGTTAGCTTTTCTAATAGAATGTTGTTCGTATAACTAGTAAATAGCATATTACCTTAGATATGTTCTCGCAAATGATGTTCTTTTGAGAAAAAAGAATTCTTATCGGCACTAAGCATGAACAATTGTTGTGGAGAAAGAAAAACTCCAAGGATAAGAAACTGGGCTAAGTACTGATAATATTTAGTTAGGTTATATTATATATTTATTGTTTATTTATTATTAAGTTGCATGATATATTGAAGAAATATATTAGTTAAGTTAATAAATTAAAAGATTTATTCTTATTGCTTTATTATAATTTAGTTATAATGCTTAATAGATATTAATCAATGGTATGTTATATAACGCTTGCGGTTATTAAGAAAACTCGAATCAAGTTGTTTTATCAGGGCAATTTGATTTTTTGCTTATATGTGTATAATTGTTAGTAGTATGATAACTGCTAGCATTTTTTTGACTTTTAACAATTGTTTTGCTATAATTTATTTAGTTAATAGATGTATGGAGGAGTTATTTTGAAGAAAAGTATTAAAGACTATAATTTGAAAAGTAAAAGGGTAATTATTAGGTGTGATTTTAATGTTCCTATTTTAGATAATAAAATATTAGATGATACTAGAATTAAAGCTAGTTTAAAGACTATTAATTATGCTAGAGATAATGGGGCAAAAGTTATTTTAATGTCTCATTTAGGTAAGGTTAAGACTGCTGATGATAAGTGTAATAATAGTTTATTAATTGTTAGCGTTAGGCTTAGTGAATTACTTGGAATAAAGGTAAAGTTTTCTGCTGAAACTAGAGGAACTTTGTTAGAAACTTTAGTAAATAATTTAAAAGATGGAGAAGTACTACTTATTGAAAATACTAGGTTTGAAGATATAGATTCTAAGAAGGAAAGTAGTTGTGATATGGAATTATCTAAATATTGGGCTAGTTTAGGAGATATATTTATTGATGATGCTTATGCTATGGTACATAGATGTCATGCTTCTAATGTGGGTATTGCTAAGTATTTAAGTAATGGTATTGGTTTCTTAGTTGAAGAAGAAGTTAATAAATTAAATAGTTTTATGAATGATAGTAGTCAACCATTAGTAGTTATTATGGGCGGTAAAAAAGTTGAAGATAAGATAGGTGTTATTGAAAACTTAATTACTAAGTGTGATAAATTATTAATAGGAGGAGGAATGTGTTTTACTTTTTTAAAAGCTAAAGGGTATAATGTTGGTAATTCAATAGTGGATGATAATAATATTGAGTTTTGCAATAGAATGTTAAAAGAATATGGTAATAAGATTGTTCTTCCTGTTGATATAATTACTGATAATGTTGAAAGAGATATTAGTAATATTAATGATAATGAATGTGGTTATGATATTGGTAATGAAACTGTTAAGATATTTAGTGATATATTAAAAGATGCTAAGAGATGTATTATTAATGGCCCAATGGGAGTTTATGAGGATAAGAGATATAGTAATGGTACTTGTAAGATATATACTGTATTAAAAAATAATAAGGTTAAGACTTTAGTTGGTGGTGGTGATAGTGCTAGTTCTGTTAATAATTTAGGTTTTAGAGGGGTATTTTATCATGTATCTACTGGTGGAGGTGCAACACTTGATTATTTAGGTGGTAAGAGTTTACCTGGAATTGATGTAATTATGGAGAAGTAAAATGAGAATTGGATTGTTTACTGATACTTACTGTCCACAGATAAATGGTGTTGCAACTAGTGTTAATATGTTAAAAAAAGGATTAGAGAAGAAAGGTAATATTGTTTATCTGGTGACTGTTAATCCAGATAAGTATGAATATTCTATTGAGGAGAATGGGAGGGTTTTACGACTTCCCGGAGTACCTGTTAAGATATATGATTATAAGTTAGCTAGTATTTATCCATTAAAGGCTATTAAGATAATTAAAAAGTGGAAGTTAGATGTAATTCATTCACATACAGAGTTTGGGGTGGGAACTTTTGCAAGAATAATTGCAACTCAGTTTAGGATACCTTTAGTACATACTTATCATACAATGTATGAAGATTATGTTCATTATATTACACATGGGTATTTTAATTGGTCTAGTAAGAAGATAGTTGAATATTTAACATTATTTTATTGTGATAAGACTAATACCGAGTTAATAGTACCTACGGTTAAGGCTTGTAATTTATTTAAAGAAAAGTATTGTGTAGATAGAGATGTTTATGTAATTCCAACTGGTATTGATACAGATAGGTTTAGTAGAGAAAATAATAAAAAGTTTAATAAAAAAAGTGCTAGAGAGAATCTTAATATAAAGTTAGATGATTTTGTTATATTAACAGTAGGTAGAATTGCTCAAGAGAAGAATATTACTTTTATTATTGATAATATGAAAAAGATAATAAAAAAGTGTCCAAAGGCTAAACTGTTAATAGTGGGAGATGGTCCTGACTTTGGTAAATGTAAAAAATTAATTAATAAGTATAAGATAGATGATAATGTTATTATGACGGGTAAAGTTCCATATGATAAGATAGTTGATTATTATTTGTTAGCGGATATTTTTGTCACGGCTTCTACGACAGAGACACAGGGACTTACGGTAATTGAGGCAATGGCTGCATCTTTACCAGTAGTGTGTATTAATGATGAGAGTTTTTTAAATGTTGTTATTGATGATATTAATGGTAAAATATTTAGTGGTAGTAGTGAATATATAAAAGATATTTGTATGATATATAATGATCGTAAGTTATTAGAGAGACTTAGTAGACAAGCTAGAGTATCAACAGAGATGTATTCAATTAAATATTTTGCTTCTAAGGTAGAAGATGTTTATAGTGTAGCTATTAAAAATTATCATAGGAATTTAATACCCATGGTTGATAAAATAAAAAATATGTTTGGAGGAATAAATAAGTAATGAATAAGATAGTAGTATTAAATCATAAGATGAATTTATTATATAGTGATATTTATGATTATATAGATAAGTTAAATAATATAGAAACAAAGGAAGATATAATAGTAGCACCTAGTAATTTGTATTTAACAGAGTTTACTAATACTTGTAATTGGGGTATAGCTAGTCAAAATGTATATTATGAAGAAAATGGTGGTTATACGGGAGAAATATCTACATTACAATTAAAAGATATTGGAGTAGAATATGATTTAGTTGGGCAT
>CAZTTM010000083.1:0-4727 GCA_964616035.1 uncultured Muribaculaceae bacterium | reverse complement strand
TAAATATTTATTATAGAAGTAGATTTTTATTCTTATTCGTAAATTTTTAGACTAAATTCCGTTAATTTTTTAAAACGAACTTCCAAATAAAAATTAACAATTTTTATTCTTATTAAGAATTATTTATAGTAAATATAAGAAAAAAATGCTATAATTAGGGTGGAGTGATTTTTTATGGAGAAAAGAGTTAGAACACGTTTTGCACCAAGTCCTACTGGTTTTATGCATATAGGTAATTTAAGAACAGCTATATTTGAATATTTAGTTGCTAGAAAGTATAATGGGGATTTTATTCTTAGAATAGAAGATACGGATCAGGAGAGAAAGGTTGAGGGTGCTGTTGATTTTATATATAATACTTTAGGGTTATGTAATTTTAAGATTGATGAAGGTCCTAATAATCCTGGTAAATATGGTCCTTATGTACAATCTGAAAGAAAAGATATATATAAAGAATATGCTTTAAAATTAGTAGAGATGGGGAAGGCATATTATTGCTTTTGTACTGAAGAAGAATTAGAAGAGCAAAGGAAAAGAAGTGAGGCTCGTAAAAGACCATTTGTATATGATGGTAGATGTAGTAAACTTAGTAAAAAAGAAATTGAAGAAAAGTTAAGGAATAATGTTCCTTATGTTATTAGGCAAAAAATGCCTAAAGAGGGAATTACTGTTGTTGAAGATTTATTATATGGAAAAATTAAGATAGAAAATAAGATATTAGAAGATCAAATACTTCTTAAATCTGATGGATATCCTACTTATAACTTTGCTAATGTAATAGATGATCATTTGATGGAAATTACACATGTCATTAGGGGAAAAGAGTACTTAGATCAAACTGCTAAGTATAATTTGTTATATGAGGCTTTTGGTTGGGAAAAGCCTACATATATTCATGTTGCAATGGTTCTTGGAGAAGATGGCCAGAAGTTATCTAAAAGAAATGGTGATGCTTCATTTATGGATTTATATAATGATGGTTATTTACCTGAGGCAGTTGTTAACTATTTAGTTTTTCTAGGTTGGAGTCCAGAAGATAATAAAGAAATATTTACTATGGAAGAATTAATTAATAGTTTTGATCCTTCTAGAATTAGTAAATCATCTAGTCAATATGATGTTAAAAAATTAAGATGGATTAATGCACATTATATTAAGAATTTGAGTGATGATGATCTAGTTAAGTTAACATTACCTTACTTAAAAGAGGCTTATAATTTAGATGGTAAGAGTGAAGAATGGATAAGAACTTTAATTACTTTATATAGAAATGAACTTAAATATGGTAAAGAAATTGTAGAGCTTACAAAGTTATTTTTTGAAGATAATTATGAATTAGATGAAGAGTGTCGTAATTTTATGTGTGATGGATCTATAGAAAATACTTTAATGGTATTTAAGAGTGAATTAAATAATATTAGTGAATGGTCTGTTGATAATATAAATAGTTGTATTATGAATACTAAAGAAAAAGCTAATGTTAAGGGAAAAATGTTATTTATGCCTATTAGAATTAAATGTAGTGGGGTAATGCATGGGCCTGAGCTTGCTAGTACTATTTATTTAATTGGAAGAGATAAAGTACTAGATAGATTAAGTAAATAATAAGTTTATATGAGGAGTGATAGTGATTATGAGATTATATAACACGAAGAGTAGAACTATTGAGGAATTTATTCCATATAATGATAAAGAAGTGACTATGTATACTTGTGGTCCGACAGTATATCATTTTGCCCATATTGGTAATTTAAGAACTTATATTATGGAAGATATATTAGAGAAGACTCTTAAATTTAATGGTTATAATGTTAAAAGATGTATGAATATTACGGATGTTGGGCATTTATCTAGTGATGCTGATACTGGTGAAGATAAAATGCTAATGGGAGCAAAAAGAGAACATAAAAGTGTTTTAGATATTGCCAATTATTATGAAGATTGTTTTAAGAAAGATTGTGAAAAATTAAATATTAGTTGGCCTAAAATTATAGTTAGAGCTACTAGTTATATAAATGAATATATAAAGATTATTAGTAGATTATTAGATACTGGATATGCTTATTTCAACAATGGAAATGTTTATTTTGATACTTCTAAATTAGATAATTATTATGTCTTAACTAATCATAATGAAAATGATTTATTAGAGGGTGTTAGAGATAGTGTTGAAGCTGATAGTAATAAGAGAAATAAAACTGATTTTGTATTATGGTTTACAAAGAGTAAGTTTGATGATCAAGAATTGAAATGGGAAAGTCCTTGGGGTGTTGGATATCCGGGGTGGCATATTGAATGTTCTGCTATTTCTTTAAAGAACTTAGGTGAATATTTGGACATTCATTGTGGTGGTGTAGATAACATTTTTCCTCACCATACTAATGAGATAGCACAGTCTGAGAGTTATATTGGACATTCTTGGTGTAAGTACTGGGTTCATGGTGAGCATCTTAATGATGCTAGAGGAAAGATGAGTAAATCTAAGGGAGAATTTTTAACAGTATCTTTATTAGAAAGTAAAGGTTATAATCCTTTAGCGTATCGTATGTTTTGTTTACAAAGTCATTATAGAAAGCAATTAATATTTAGTTATGATTCTTTAGATGGGATTAGTAATGCATATAATAAACTTATTAATAAAATTAAATCTATTGTTCATGATGATAGTATTGTTGATAATGATATATATTTAAAATATAGAAATAAGTTTTTAGAATGTCTTAATGATGATTTAAACACTTCTAATGCTTTAACTGTTTTATATGAAGCATTAAAAGATGATATAAATAATAATACTAAGTTAGCTTTAGTTAGTGAATTTGATAAAGTACTTAGTTTAGATTTATTAAAAAATGATGATACTATTATTGATAATGAAGATTATATTAAAGAAATGATAGAGAAGAGAAATACTGCTAAAAGAAATAAAGACTTTACTTTAGCAGATAGTATTAGAGATGAGTTAAAAGATAAGGGAATAATTTTAAAAGATACTAGAGAGGGTACTACTTACGAAATGATAAAATAAAGATAAGTAGTGTTGTAGTGTGATAATAAGTATGAATAGTAAACCTATTGTTTTAATACCGGCTTTTGAGCCTAAAGGTTATTTAATTGATTTAGTTAAAAAGATTGATGAAACTGATTGTGATATTGTTATTGTGGATGATGGTAGTGGTGATGATTATAAAGATGTCTTTAAAGAGTGTGAAGAGTATGCTCATGTTATTTCTTATAAAGAAAATAAAGGTAAGGGATATGCTTTAAAGACAGGTCTTAATTATATTATAGAAAAATATATAGATAATTATTATGTTATTACAATGGATGCTGATGGGCAACATACAATAAATGATGCTTTAGAACTTTATGAATTGTGTAAGAAGCATCCTAATACTTTGATTATTGGGAAAAGAATTAGAGGAAAGAATATTCCTTTTAGGAGCAGATTAGGTAATACCCTTACTGCTTTTATCTTTAAACTTAAAACAGGTAAGTATATTTATGATACTCAATCAGGTCTTAGAGTCTTCTCATATAAATTAATGGAAGATATGCTTAGTGCGGATGGAGATAGGTATGAATACGAAATGAATGTTTTGTTATGGTGTATTAAAAATAAAATACCTATTAAAGAGTCAAAAATAAGTACAATTTATTTAGATAATAATAGTGATTCCCATTTTAATGTCTTTAGAGATTCATTTCAAATATACAAAGAATTATTTAAATATAGAAAAAAGAAGGATAAACGTTAGAGTTTGTCCTTTTATATGTCTTCACAGTTAAAGTCTGGTACAAAGCTATCACTTTGTGTACCTTCTTCTTGAGTGAAGGCATTTCTTATACCTAAGTCCCATGCATAGTCAATTATTTCATCATATTCTGATGAAGTTAATTTACGATTTAAGTTATCATAGGATAGTTTTCTTAATGGAGTGTATTGATTCATAATACTTATATAGATATTGTCTTTATAAGTATTATATAAATATTTTAATATTATTTTAGAGTCTTCTAAATGATTAGGTAAGATAAGATGTCTTACTATTACTCCTTTGGTAATATTTCCTTCTTCATCAAATTGACATGGACCAACTTGATTATACATTGTCTCAATAGCTTTAGTTGCATGCTTAAAGTATTCAGGGGCATTAGAGTATTTTCTAGCTATGTTATCATCATAATATTTTAAATCTGGTAAGTATATATCTACTAGTCCATTTAACATATCGATTGTACTTGTTAGTTCGTAAGATGAAGTATTATATACTATAGGGATGGTTAATCCTTTTTTCTTAGCTAGTATTAGTCCTTCTTTAATTAGATGAACAAAGTGAGTAGGGCTTACTAAATTAATATTAGTAGCGTGCTTTTCTTGCAATTTTAAACATATATCACTAAACTTCTCAATAGTTATCTCTTTACCAATATTTAAAGTACTTATTTGATAGTTTTGACAAAATATACATTTTAAATTACAGTATGAAAAAAATATTGTTCCTGAACCATGTTCTCCAGTTATGCATGGCTCCTCCCACTTATGAAGATAGTATTTAGCTATTGCTAATTTATTTGGAGCTTGACAATATCCTAATACTGTTTCTCTATCCACATTACATTTTCTTGGACATAAATTACATTTAAAGTTATTCATCATATCACCTTAACTTCTTTTTATATATAATAACATAAATATATAGTATTTTGTATATTATTGTATTATT
>CAZTTM010000082.1:0-4814 GCA_964616035.1 uncultured Muribaculaceae bacterium | reverse complement strand
TTGTAATTAAAAAAAGATAGATTAAATTATCTATCTCTTGACTGAACTGTAACTAATTTTTACTAAATAAATATTCAAGCTTTAAAGATTTAATTTCATCCTTTGCTTTTTTTACTAAGCCATTCTTCATAATCTATATTATAGTTTTTCATTAGCACCACTATCCTAAACTAATAATAGTTTATCATAAAACAACAAAAAAGCGAGATACTTTTTTGACTATTGTTTAGGATAGTTGTATCTCACAATATATAATTATAACTCATTTTATTAAATTTGTGTCAACTTTTTTTACATAAATGTTAATTTTTTTTAAAATGTATACGTATAAATTTTTTACATAAAAGGCTGAGTAGTAACAATAAATACACCTAATAAAAATATTAGATGTATTCATATTATTTACTTTTTAAATAGTTTCTTAATCAAATTAAATATTAATTCTAATATATATAATAAAGGATTACTTCTCTCTACATTATCATAGTATGTATCATTTTCTTCATCAATACTATTATCTTCTTCTATCTCATCACTTTTATTTTCTTCACTAACTATCTTATTATCATTAGGATTTATCCAAGCACCAGGAATACCTTTATTCTTCGTAATATTTATCATACCATCTACTTCGTTAAATATATAATAAGTCCCACTATCATAATACCCTACTACATTCTCACCACTCATAGCATCTTTAGCATTCATATAAACAGAAACACTAGTTAGCAACACATATTCTCTAACATTAAGTCTATTCTTTATCTTATTAATAAATCTCTCCCATCCATTATCTAACGTACGATGCGGGCAATACTTACCACTATAATCTTGATGTTTAGTTATCTCGTTAATAGAAAAACCATATCTATTCATTATATCAACTATTAAATCAACAGCATTATCTTCTGCCTTATCAAACTTTTCACCACCACTTAAAGAATAACATATCTCAATAGCAATACCCTCTCTATTACCAATTCCATTACCATCTCCAGCATGCCAAGCATTTCTATTTTCTTCTATTCCTTGAACTATCTCTATATCATCAACAGCATAATGAAAAGAAATCTCATAATCATTATTAGTCATATAAGCTATCTCATTTCTAGCACTAGCATCATTTGCAGTATTATGAACAACAATTCTTGTAGGCTGCATCTCAAAAGGGCATTTAATATAATATTTACTATTAGGTACAATCTTCTTTATAATAGGTACCATAATTCACCCCCTATCTATTAATAATATAGTAATTAAAAATATATCTGTACATAGAAAGCAACTATTTTTAACCATAGTTATGTAAAAGAAATTAACATACAAACTACTATTAGACAAATAAAATAATTTATGCTATAATGTTAAAGCGAGTGAAATTCTTTTGAATAATATAGTAAAAAAGAAAGGATGATTAAATGAAAAAAGAAATGCTAACAAAAGTATTTGCTTTAGGAGGCCTAGGAGAAATAGGCAAAAACATGTACTGTGTCATGCATAATAATGAAATAATCATTGTTGATGCAGGAGTAATGTTTCCTGAAGACGATTTACTAGGTATTGATTATGTAATACCTGATTATACTTTTTTAAAAGAAAACGAAGATAAAATAAAAGGCTTATTTATAACACATGGTCATGAAGATCATATTGGTGGAATACCATTTTTATTACAAAGTGTAAATATTCCAAAAATATATGCTCCTAATCAAGCAAAAGCCTTAATTGATAAAAAATTAGAAGAAAGAAATATTAAATACAAAAATATTGTAGTTTATGATGAAAATAAAATTGTTAAAACAAAATATTTTACTATAGAGTTCTTTAGAACTACTCACTCTATACCCGATTCTCATGGTATTGCTATAACTACTCCTAACGGAATAATAGTTATGACAGGAGACTTTAAGTTTGATTTAACACCAATTGGTCCAGTTGCAGATATTCATAAAATGGCAGAAATAGGAAAAAGAAGAGTTAAATTATTAATGAGTGATTCTACTAACGCCATGCAAGAAGGTACAAGTATTAGTGAATCTAAAGTAGATGAAAACCTAGCAGAAATATTCTCAAATAATAGAGATAAAAGAATTATCTTAGCAACATTTGCTTCTAATATATATAGATTAAAACATATAATAGAAACATGTAAAGAAAATCATAGAAAAGTAGCCCTATTTGGTAGAAGTATGGAAACATCTGCTGAAATAGCCCTTAAATATGGATATATAAAAGACAAAAAAATAATAGTTTCTGCTGAAGAAGCTAATAGATTAAAACCACATGAAGTATGTTTATTATGTACAGGTAGTCAAGGTGAACCACTAGCGGCATTATCTAGAATAGCCAATGGCTCTCATAAACAAATAAAATTAACTCCTGAAGATATCGTAATATTCTCATCTTCTCCAATTCCAGGTAATGCTGGATCAGTTGCTAAAACAATAAATAAATTATATCTAAAAGGTGTTAAAGTATATACCAACTCATCAGTTGATATTCACTCATCAGGACATGGCAATCAAGATGAATTAAAATTAATGCTAAGGCTATTTAATCCAGAATATTTTGCACCATATCACGGAGAATACCGTATGTTAAAACAACATGCTGACTTAGCCTGTGAATGTGGAATAAATAAAAATAATACATTTGTCTTAGAAAATGGTGATGTATTATCAATAAGCAAAACTAATATTAAAAAAAGTGGAAAAGTTCAAGCAGATAATGTCTATGTAGACGGTTCAAGAGTCGGAGATGTAGGAAATGTTGTTATTAAAGATAGAATACTTATGTCTAATAATGGTATCCTAGCAATAATAATTAACCTAGATTCTACTAATAAGAAACTATTATCAACACCAATTATTACCACTAGAGGATATATATTAGTAAATGAAAACGAAGATATCATAAGACAAATTCAAAAAATATCTGAAAAAATTATTAATCAAAAATTAGCAGAAAAAAGTTGCAACTTTAACGATTTAAAAAATGATTTAATAAATGAATTACTTCCATTCTTATCAGAAAAAACAGGAAGAATACCAATTATCCTCCCTATAATTATGGATATAAAAAATTATAAGCAATAAAAAATTATACGTAAAAAGGAGACTACTGATATAGTTTACAGTTATCTTTGTAAACATTTTCAGCAGTCTCCATAAAAAGTATAATTTTTTTTATATAGCAACAAAAGAATATATTAAATTATCCCCATATATATTATCTACTAAACTATTAGATAACCATAACTTAAACGAAACATTATCTACCTTATCTATCTCATCATTATAAATATAATAATACCTATATCCCGCAACTTCATAATCATATAAATCACATAAGTTATATTCTTTATCATTAACTAATACTTTAAAAGAAGATACATCTAAAGTTGAATCATTATCTAATCTTAAATATAATTTATAATTACTAGAATTATTAGAACTACTACTAATCTTAATATTATCTGACGTCATATTATTTCTTGCATACTCATCTGACATTAAAAATAACATCTCATTATTAGATTCCACATCTATATTATATACTATCTGATTAATAGCACTATAATCACTAGCATTAACTTTATTTATAACAACATTTCTACATACTACCGCAACTACGCAAAGAATAAAAATTAAAACTATATCCTCAACTAACTTTTTCATAAATACCCCCTTAATTAGTTGCATATTATAGTACATTTATTCGCTTTTGTCAATCATATAAAAAACACTTCTATATCTCTATAAAAGTGTTATTTTTATTATCTAATTATAGTCCCACATACTTCTCTATTACATAGTTTATTAATACTATCATCTGACATATCACATACTATTATTGGCATTCTATTATTCTTACATAAAGAACAACATTCCATATCAAGAACTTTTAAGTCATTTATAATAATCTCATCATAACTAATAGTACTATACTTTCTAGCATTAGAATTAATTCTTGGATCATCAGTATATACACCATCAACATTAGTAAGTTTAACCATAATATCACACTTTGTTTCAATAGCTCTAATAGCCGCTGCTGTATCAGTTGAAAATAAAGGATTACCCGTACCACCACCAAATATTACAATATTACCATCATTAATACTCTCTATAGCATCATCAATATTTACAAACTTAATAATCTTATTCATCTCAATAGCACTTTGTACTACTACCTTTTCCCCAAGTTCCATAAACTTATCCTGTAATACCAAACTATTCATATTAGTAGCAAGCATTCCAATATTATCTGCACGTACCCTATCCATATGACGATTAGTTCTACCACGCCAATAATTACCCCCACCTACTACTATCACTAATTGATAATAATTATGAAGTTTAATTATCTTCTTACAAATATCCTCTACTTCATCATTATCAATACCAAAACCCTTATTACCACTTAATGCTTCTCCACTAAGTTTAATCATTAACCTCTTATTATTCATCAAATCTCTCCTTTAATTATCTACTATAAGTATAACACAACAAAAAAGAAAAAAGATACTATTAATGTACCTTTATTTAAATAATTTTGCCACACTATCAATATTAACTAGTTCAAAACGATATTTCTGCTTAACATTAGAATACTTATCATGATCAACTTCACTCAAAAACATATCCATTGATCTTACAAATAACTGTCCATTACCATATAAAGCACGATATATAACAACTTGCTTCCCTGACTCTGAATCATGAGCAATATCCTCAACTATATAATAATCTCCCTTAAAATGTTTATATATACCATTAATCTTTACTTCTCTCATCGTACCTCCTAATATTTAC
>CAZTTM010000081.1:0-4844 GCA_964616035.1 uncultured Muribaculaceae bacterium | reverse complement strand
TTATGCATGAAAATGATTGTATGGATAAGTTAAGTTCTAATGATAAATATGATATATTACTTTTAGATGATGAGATGAAGGATGTAGCGGCAATTAATTTGGTTGATGAAATAGATAAGTTGGGGTTAGATAAATTAATAAAAATAGTAATGCTTAGTAAAGATAAAGAATCTATTAAAAAACATTATATTGATGATTATTCGTTTGGTGATTATCTTCTAAAAGATGATTATAAAGATGAAATAAAGAGATTAAAAAAGAGGTATAAATTTTAATTTGAATAATATTGATAATTATAAAAAGGCGATTCATAAGTGATTCACCTTTTATTTATTTTAAAATATTTTTAATAACTTCTAATAGTTTTTTAGAAGATGTTTCAACAAATTCTTTATAGTCATTTTGATTAGAACCGTTTGGTTTATCAGATATTGATCTTATAACAATAAATGGTATATTACATAGAGTACATACTTGAGCAATACTTGCTCCTTCCATCTCTACACAGTCTGCATTAAATTCATTTAAAATATTTATCTTATGTTTTTCTTTAGTACAAAATAAATCACCAGACACTATGGTACCTTTGTAAATATTAGTATTATCTATTTGAATATCTTGACATTTCTTCACTAAATTTTTATTACTATACATATAGATACCTAGTTCTTTATTAATATATCCCATAGGATGATTAAATGGGGTAATATTAAAATCATGTTGAGCTAGTTTTTCACCAATAACTATATCTCCAATATTTATGTAATCTTTTAAACCTCCCGCTACGCCTATATTAATTATATATTCAATATTAAACTTATCGATTAGTATTTGTGCTGTTCTAGCAGAGTTTACTTTACCAACACCACATTTAGTTAAGATAATATTTTTATTTCCTATTGTACTTAGTAAGCAAGTGATATTATATATTTTTATTTCTTTACTATTAGATAAAATATTTTTAATAATTGAGAATTCTTCATCAATAGCAGTAATTATTCCTATATATTTCATATGACACCTCAACTAGATTATAGCATGTTGTATTAAGAATTTAAAGATGTAAATTATTAATAAAAGCAATATTTTAGCATTCAACTATTGACACTGCTAATATAAAATGATATTATTTATAGTGTGTTAAAGATATATAATATTTTCTTTGACATGAAATATATTAAAGAAAGGTTGTTGGTTTAATGATTGATGTTTTAATACTTATTTCTCTAATTATTACATTGGGTGCTCAATTATTTGTTAGCGGGGCATATTCTAAGTATTCTAAAGTAAAAAATAAAAAGGGAATGTCTGGTAGTGAAGCAGCAAGATATATACTTGATAAGAATGGATTAGAGGATGTACAAGTCCGTAGAGTTAGTGGATATTTATCTGATTATTATGATCCAAGAAGTAAAACAGTTAATTTATCATCTGCAAATTATGAGAATGCTAGTGTTGGTGCTTTATCAGTTGCATGTCATGAATGTGGCCATGCTATTCAAGATAAGGTAGGATATACGTTTATGAGAATTAGGGCTGCTTTAGTGCCTTTTGCAAGCTTTTCATCATATGCGGGATATATTGCAATTACGTTAGGAATTCTTTTAGGAAGTATTGATTTGGTTTTCTTTGGTATAATTGCCGAAATAGTAATATTGTTATTTCAAATTATTACTTTGCCAGTTGAGGTTAATGCTTCTAAAAGGGCTATTAAAGAACTAGATAAATATCAATTACTTGATAAGGAAGAGTTATCTGGTGGTAAAATTATGTTAATTGCAGCGGCACTTACTTATGTAGCAAGTGTTGCAACAACTATTATTCAAATACTTAGACTTGTTCTAGCATTTGGTGGTAGAGATAATAAGTAAGGAAAAGGAAGATTTATAATATGAAATTAATTGAAAGAAAATTAAAACAGTTAAATAAAGAATCAATTTTAGCAAGTATTTTTGCAGTAGTGTTAGGCTTTATGATGATATTATTTTCTAATGTAGTATCAGATATAATAATATATTTACTAGGGGGTATCTTAATTATTAGAGGTATTGTTAAAATGTATTATTATTTTAAATATCAAGGTGGGTATAATGTATATAATTATGATTTATCATTTGGTATATTTAATATTATCTTTGGTATATTATGTTTTGTATTTAGAAGTGAATTGCAAAGTTTATTTAGAATTATAATTGGAATATTTATTATATATGAGGGAATATTAAAAATATCATTATCTACTAGATTATATTATATAGATAGTAGTGTGGGATTCTTAAGTTATTTATTATCTATTATTATAATATTATGTGGTATATTTGTAATATTTAATGAAGGTATTGTTATAACTACAATTGGATATATATTAATTGCATTTTCTATAATGAATATAGTAGAAAGTATAATATTTAATAGAAATTTAAATAAGTTAGAGAAATATTTGATGGAAAAAATAGATTTATAGTAGGATAAACGAATGTTTATCCTTTTATATTGTTAAATAAAATAACTGATGTTATAATGAAATTAGTAATTAAGTTGTAGAGGGTGTTAGTATATGAATTTATATGAATATGTAAAAAAGTATAATTATAGTTTTAGTGAGCGAGAGTTTAATGAGGTTGATAATTTAGTATTTGCTGTTTTAGCTTATGTTGATTATAATAATGTTATAGGTTATGATAAGAAAAAATTAGTAGATGCTGCTAATGATTTTAATAGAATACATACTAAGAAAGATTTTAAGTATGAAATGTCTGCTGTTAAAGATGCTATAAAGTTATTAAATATAGCAAAAGATAGTAAAAGATATAGTGATGTGTTGTTATGTAATAATATTTATGTGGGTAATGAAAGTGAACAATTTTCTGCTATAACATTTGATATTAGTAATAAATTATCTTATGTTGCATTTGAAGGAACTGATAAACTAATAAGTGGTTGGTTTGAAGATGCTGCTATGTGTTATAAGTTTCCAGTACCATCACAAAAATCTGCTATAAAATATCTAAATAAATATTTTACTTTTTCTAATAAAAAGATAATAGTTGGAGGACATTCCAAAGGTGGTAATTTAGCTTTAGTTGCGGCAATGTATGCTAATGTATTCGTTAGAAATAAGATTATCAAAGTATATAGTAATGATGGTCAAGGGCTTAAAAAAAATGAGATAGAATCTAAGAAATATAAAAGAATATATAATAAATATTGTCATATTATTCCATATAATTCTTTAGTAGGAATATTGTTAAGACATGAAGACTTTAATGATTCTATTTCTATAAATAGTAATAGACCTATTGTATTTTCTCATGCTGCAGCTAGTTGGATTATTGAAGATAATCATTTTGTTAGAAGAGAAATATCTAATAATAGTAAAAAAATAGATAGAATTGTATCTAATTGGTTAGATAAGTATGATTATTTTACTAGGAAATATTTTGTTGAGGATATATTTAATGTCTTAAAGAATAATAATATAACTGAAATATCACAAATTAAAGAACATTATACATATATTTTTAAATTAATTAAATATTCTAGTAATATAAGTGATAAGAGTAAAGAAATGTTTAATGATTTAAAAGAAGTAATTATAGAAATTAATAAGGAAATAAAGAAGTAAGAGGTATTGAAATGTTTAATAAGATTTGTTTTAATTTTATATTATTTATAATATATTCTTTTATAGGGTGGAGTATAGAAGTTATTGGTAAGTTAATAGAAAAGCATAAATTTATTAATAGAGGTTTTTTGGTAGGACCAATATGTCCAATATATGGATGGGGTTGTATAACTATTATTTTATTATTGTCTAAGTATAAAGAATCACCTATTGTATTATTTTTAATGGCTATTATTATATGTTCAATACTTGAATATTTTACTAGTTATTTTATGGAGAAATTGTTTCATGTTAGATGGTGGGATTATACAAGAAGAAAATATAATATTAATGGAAGAATATGTGCGGAAACAATGATTCCGTTTGGTTTACTTGGATGCTTAGTAGTATATGTTGTTAATCCAATTTTTGTAAGTTTATTAAGTAAAATACCAGTAAATACTTTAAATACATTAGCAATAATAATATTTATATTATATATAGTTGATAATGTTATATCACTTTCTGTTATGTTTGGGTTTAAAGGAACTTTGAAAACGGTTGAGAAAGATGGTACTGAGGAAATAACAAAAAAAGTAAGAGAAGTATTATTAAAACGTAATTTCTTATATAAGCGTTTAGTTAATGCATTTCCTAATATAACAAGTAAAAAAGAAAGATTAGAATTATTGGAAAGTAAGATAAGTTCTGAAATAGAGAGATTGAAAAATAAGATAGAGAAGATGTGAATTTGTAATGCATTTTCTTTCTTTTTTACTAATATGAGTGTATAGTATGTAATAAAATTAGATTTTTGGAGGTATTTATGGAAAATTTTAAAAAACTTTCTTTGTTAGAAAAGAGAATATGACTATTAAAGAATTAGTTAAATACTATGGCTGAATATAGAAAACATGAGTTTATGCTTGGAAAGCAATTAGAGGGAATTGAATTTAGAAAAAGGATATATTTTTTTTATAAACTTATATTAAAAAAATAGATAATACCAATAATACTTAAATTTAATGTATTTTTTTAGCTCTATTATTAAGATAATTTAAAAAAAAATATTATTGTGAATATCAATAATCATTTTGCAGATTATTTATTAAAGGATAGTTATGTAAATGATGTTAAAAATATTTTTAAAAATATTGCCTTTAATTACTATTTATGATATATTTAGTATCTTGAGTTTGACAGTAAAAATGAGCAAAACCATATAATATAAGGCATTGCT
>CAZTTM010000080.1:0-4853 GCA_964616035.1 uncultured Muribaculaceae bacterium | reverse complement strand
ACATTCAAAGCAAAAGCCGTTTTACCAACAGCGGGACGTGCTGCTAAAATAATTAACTGTGTTGGCTGAAAACCAGTTGTAATTCTATCTAAATCAACTAGTCCAGAAGTAAGTCCAGTAAGTTTACCTTTATTCTTAACAATATTATCAATATTCTCACGAGCCGAATTTAACACTTCCACTACTGTTCTAAACTCAGTTCCCCGTCTTGTCTTAGATACATTTAAAATACTTTTTTCAGCATATTCAACAGCATCCTCTAAATTAGAACTAGGATCATTAGCCATAGATACAATACTAGTAGCTACCTCAATCATCTTTCTTAAAGTATACTTCTCTAGTACCTTATCAATATAATAATCTATATTAGCACCCGTTGCTACACTATCAACAAGTTCATTTAAATATTCAACCCCACCAGTTAAATTAACAATATTCTTTTCAACCATTAAACTAACAACCGTACTAATATCTACTGGTTGATGCTTATTATATAATTCTGAAATACACTCAAATATTTTTTTATGACTATCTAAGAAAAAAACTTCACTAGATAATTCTTCACAAGCTCTCTGTAAAGCATAACTAGACCAAAATATTGATCCTAATAAGCTTTTCTCAGCCTCTATATTATTAGGAAGCCCTGGATTCATTTATACCACCTACTTTTTTAATTCAACCTTAATATTCCCCTTAACCTTTTTATAAATAACAACTTCAACATTATACATACCCAAAGTATTTAATGTCTCATTTAACTTTATATCTCTTTTATCAATATCATATCCAAGTTCATTTAACTTATCACTAATTTGTTTGCTAGATATAGAGCCAAAAACCTTACCATCATTACTACATTTAACAACAAATGGTAAACATACACCACTAAGTTTTTCCTTAATCTTATTAGCCTTTTCTATCTCTTTTTCTTCTTCACGAGCCTTAACATCAAGTTCACTTTGTAATCTTTCATTACTTCCTTTAGTATATTTAACAGCATACCCATTCTTAATTAAATAATTAATAGCGTATCCATCAGATACCTCTTTTATGTCATTAACTCTACCTTGTTTCTTTAAATCCTTAATAAAAATAACCTTCATATCCCGTCCCCACTTTCAATAATAATTATACAATATATTTACAAATAAGTCATCACTATATTATTTTTTCTTTACTAAACTATTTTTCATATCACTATTTCTTTCATATAAAGAACTAATTAACTTATCTATATTCTTACTATCTAATAAATCTAATCCTATATTTTTAAACATTGTAAAATAATCCTCATCACTTGTTAACTTACTTCTAATATAATTAAAAATATAATTTCTCTCATTCTTACTAAGTGTCATAGCATACATAGAAACTATTACTCCTAGTATATATGACAAATGTCTATTATCATAATTATCATATTCAAACGTAAACATATACATTAAACTAAATCTTTCACTTCTATTAAAATTATATCTAACTATATCTTCATATCCTTTATCTAATTCTCTAACATTATTCATAATAGGTAAATAAAGACCACTTATTTCCTCTTCAATAAGTTTAATACGATAAGATAAATAAAACGATATATCATAATCATAATATTTAGATATATAGTCAAATAATTCTCCTTCCATCATAATAGAAGGTATCTCGTTAAGAAAGAAATTATATAATCTATTAGAAGTAAAATCACCAAAATCTATACCCTCATCATAATGTACAACATTATTAGGACACAAATTATCTAAATGAATAAATTCATGTAAAATATAAAAAGCATCTCTAATAGTATTATCATAACAAATAAATATCTCATTATCAGTAGCAAAACTAGATACCCCATTCTTTATAATAGAATCTATAAAACCACTCTTTGATAATTCATAATCATTTGTAAAAACACATTGTGTAATAAGTTCATTAATATCTAAATCATAATATAATAAAAACTTAAATATATCACTATCATATAAATAATCATACATCATATCCCCTAATTGTATTAAAACATCACAAGAAGTAAAATCAACATTATTAGCAGTATTATAAATATAATCAAATAAATTAGAAAGCATTTCTGGTAAATCATTATATGAAATAAAATGTATTTGTTTATTTGATAAAACACCCATAAATCTATAATACATATCTTTATAATTATTCTTTAAAAAAGAAATAACAATATCAAGTGAATCACACACTTTAACATTCTCTATGCCATCACTATGCTCAATCAAATCTAACAAAGACTTAAATATTATTTCTAACCTAGAAAATCTTTTATTCTCATCCTTATAAACTACTTTATCTTTTGTAATTAAATCATAAATATCTATATCTTTAGTATTCTCATATCTATATTTAAAATCTTCATCAGTACACTTCATAATATCCCCCATAAAGTATTTATATTCTACTACAAAAAATATAAATAAACAAGAAAAAAGAACTATTCCTAGTCCTCTAAATTATTTAGTTGTATATGGTAAAAAGCCCATAAATCTAGCTAATTTAACTTGTTCAGCAACATCTCTTTGATGTCTAGCACATGTACCAGTAACTCTTCTTGGTAAAATCTTACCACTATCATTACTAACATATTTACTAATCACATCAATATTTTTATAATCAACTGTTTTTCCTAAACAAGAATAACATACTTTTTTTCTTTTTTTAGCACGAAATTCTGCCATAATTATCCTCCTTTTTAAAATGGTAAATCATTATCACTAACGTTAATTTTTTCACCAAAAGCAGCAAATGGATCATCTTCTACAGAAGTTGTAGGAGCATCCTGTATAGGAGATTGATTAAAATCAAATGAATTACTTGGTTGAGTATTATTTACTCCATTATCACTACCAGAACCCTTAGAATCTAAGAATTGTACATTAGTAGCAATAACTTCAGTAACATAAACTCTCTTACCATCTTTATCATCATAATTTCTTGTCTGAATTCTACCCTCTACAGCCACTTGTCTTCCCTTAGCCATATATCTAGCAACATTCTCAGCTTGAACACCCCAAACTGAAACATTTATAAAATCAGCGTCTTGTTGTCCTGGTTGAGCCCCACGACGATTAACTGCTACAGTAATTTGGCATACTGCAGTACCTTGTGGTGTATGACGTAATTCTGGATCTCTTGTAAGTCTTCCAATTAATATTACCTTATTCATACTTCCTCCTATTTATCAAGGTTTAATACTAAATGTCTAATAACATTTTCATCAATTCTAGCAATACGATCAAATTCTTTAACACTTGCATCATCACTAGATTCAATATTATATAAATAGTAAAAACCTAATTTTTGTTTTTTAATTTCATAAGCAAATTCTCTTTGACCAAGTTCTTTATTTAATGTAATTACAGCCTTATTATCAGTTAATGTTTTTTCTAACTTACTAACTGTATCCTTACGTGCTTGTTCATCAATATCTGATCTTACTATAAACATAATTTCATATTTTCTCATTATTTGCACCTCCTTATGGTCTATGGCCTATATACTAGGCAAGAAGCCTTCTCGCTCTTCGTTTAGTATTATAGCAAAGAATATTTGATAAGTAAAGAAAAAATGCTAATTTTTTTAGCATTAATTTTAACGTTATATCTAATTATTTTATTCACTAAATTATATAACTATGTTATTTAAATTCTAATGACGAAATAATTTTATTATAATACTCATTACAATCTTGGTTATCACTAATATTACCAATTTTAAATTCAATTAAATAATAAGCATCATTGTATTTAGTACTATAAAAATGACTAACATAAGTAGAATTAGTTTTTGTCTGATAATACCATGTATTAGAATTAATATTTTTTTCTTCAATTGCACTATAATCCTTATATAAATAATTATCAGGTGAATGCAAACCATATGTTGCGCTCATAGAAGATGCACTATTTTGGGCAAATAATTTAAACTCACAATGTTGATAAGAACTTGCATCATACTCAACTTCATAAGTAAAAAGAGCAATTTTTTCATTTTTTTGAACAAAATTATTAGGCAATGCAAAATATAAGTTCCAAATATTTTTATTTAAATCATTATTTTTTGAAAACAAAGATCCAATTAACATTAAAACTATATAAATTAAAATTACATAACCAAAGTTAGTACCACCTTTTCTCTTACAAATGTTAAACAATTTCCTTTCACTAGCATTTGGATATTCACTTTTAATTTTATTAATTTGTTTTTTTGCATATAAGACATACCATTTATTAATATTTAAGCCAATAATCAAAAAAGAAATTATAGTTACAACAATTGACAAAGGACTAGATATTTTACTAATAATAAAAATTACAACATCCAAAAGTATTGCAGGAATATACATTTTTCTATACGCCATATATAGCCATCCAAAAAATAAACCAGATACAGAAAACTTTTTAGAAGTTATTTTATCATAATTCGCTCCGATAAAAGCAACTAACATTTTTTCATCTAACGAACTATCACCATTGAGAAAATTATTTATTTTTTCTTCATAATCATCACTAGGCTTTATTATAGACATAACAATAGCAAATATAATAGCAGGAGTTAGTAAAATTAAACACGCTGCACCAATCATTGATAAAGTATTCACAAGTGTTTTTAAAAGAAAACTTGCTTGACCACCACTGCTTTCAGAAACATTAATTATAAGTTTTAAAATAGTTCCAAAAAGAACAGAACCTAACAATGCAAAAAATACTGCAACAGGAATCCCCCACCACTTTCTTTTACCATTCTTCTTTTTAGAATTATTACTATCATTTTGCATATTACTACTAGCATTATTTTCTATTTTTTTATCTTCAAAACCTTCACTATTGCTT
>CAZTTM010000079.1:0-4948 GCA_964616035.1 uncultured Muribaculaceae bacterium | reverse complement strand
TTAGTTAATATAGGATTAACCCTTATATCAATATTACTAACTTCAAATATATATTTAGCAAATTCATACCAACTACAATATCCTTCGTTAGTAGCATGATATATTCCCGTTTTATTCTTATTAACCATATCTACTAATAATCTAGCTACATCATAAGTATATGTAGGACTACCTATTTGATCAGACACAACACTAATTTCATCTCTACTACTTGCAAGATTTAACATTGTCTTAACAAAGTTCTTCCCATTAATACCAAATACCCAAGAAATACGAACAACTAGATTATTACTATTTTTAATTACTTCTTGTTCTCCTAAATATTTAGTATATCCATAATAATTAATAGGATTTGTTATATCATTAGTTTCATAAATACCATTCTTATCTCCATGAAATACATAATCAGTGCTAATATATACTACTTTTGTATCATATATATTACTAGCATCTACTATATTCTTAGTACCATTTACATTAATATTATAACACTTCTCTTTATCTTCTTCCGCCTTATCAACTGCTGTATAAGCAGCACAATGAAATACTACATCAGGCTTAAAAGAATCAAATACGCTCATTACATTATCTTTATTGGTAATATCCATCTCCTCATGTGTAGGAGCATACATCATAGCATTATTTTCTTTAAGTAATCTAGCTATATCATAGCCTAATTGACCACTACCACCAGTAATTAAAGCTTTCATTAAAACAAATTACCTCTATCTCTTACTAACTCTTTTAATTTAGGATGATGCTTATCTTTTTCTGATAAGATAGGATTATCTATTGGCCATATAACACCAATATCTGGGTCATTATACATAACCCCTCCATCAGACTCTTTATTATAATAATTATCACATTTATAAGCAAACTTTACATTATCAGTAAGTGTTTGAAAGCCATGTAAGAATCCTCTAGGAATTAATAACTGTCTCCCATTTTCTTCTGATAATTCTACTCCTACCCACATACCATAAGTTGGACTATCATGTCTAATATCTACAGCTACATCATATACAGCACCACTAGTACATCTAACAATCTTTGCTTGAGTATATGGTTCATTTTGAAAATGCAATCCTCTAAGTACGCCTTTCTTAGCACTAAATGATTCATTATCTTGTACAAAATCATAATTAAGTCCTAAATCTTCAAAAACCTTTTTATTATAACTTTCACTAAACCATCCACGATTATCGCCAAATCTTTCAGGCTCTAATATATAACAATCTTTTAATTTAGTTTCTACTAACTTCATAATCTTTTTCCTTCTTCTTTACTAATACTCTAATTGGATCTTTTTCTAAATCCTTTTCAGATAAATCAACTAAATATTTACCATAAGCATTTTTAGCCATAGACATACCTATTTCTTTAACCTTATCCTTATTAATCCAGCCATTTAAATAAGCAATTTCTTCTAAGCAAGCAATCATTTGGCCATTCATTTGAACAGTCTTAACAAAGTGACTAGCTTCATTTAAACTATCAAATGTTCCTGTATCTAGCCATGAATATCCACGTCCTAATGTTTCTACAAACAAAGTATTATCTTCTAAATATTTCTTATTTATATCAGTAATTTCTAATTCTCCTCTTTTAGAAGGTTTTAAATTACTAGCATATTCAACTACTCTATTATCATAAAAATATAATCCAGTAGCAGCATAATTAGATTTAGGATTAATAGGCTTTTCTTCAATTGATATAGCCTTTCCCTCATTGTCAAATTCAACTACCCCAAATCTTTCAGGATCAGGTACATGATAACTAAATATTGTTGCTAAGCCTTTATCTGCATTTTCAATAGCATGACTTAGTTTTTCCTGTAATCCATCTCCATAGAAGATATTATCTCCTAAAATCATTGCCACATTATCATTACCAATAAACTCTTTACCAATAGTAAATGCTTGAGCAAGTCCCTTTGGTTCAGGTTGAACTAGATAAGTTAATTTAATTCCAAAATTACTACCATCTCCAAGTAAATGAGCAAACTTCTCCGTATCAGTTGGTGTTGAGATAATTAATATATCTTTTATACCTGCTAACATAAGTACTGATAATGGATAATATATCATTGGTTTATCATATATTGGTAATAATTGCTTACTAACCTCCTTTGTTATAGGATAAAGTCTAGTACCAGACCCTCCTGCTAAAACGATTCCTTTCATTAATCTTCCTCCTCTATCTATAGTATAACATATATATACTACTTTTCCTAACATTTTACATATTATTTACTACAAAAAGCAAAAAAATCCCACTTCTGAGATTTTAACGTAAAGATATAAACAAGCATAATACAAAGAATATTATTCCTAAAAGTAAAGTAAGTCTACTAATAAACAATTCTAATCCTCTTTCTTTTCTATTAGCAAACAAGTCCGAATTACCACCTTGAATAATATCAGCTGACTCTGCTTTACCACTTTGTAATAATACTAAAACAATTAATAATATTGATACAATAATCACTGCTGTTTCCATAATTACCTCCTAAAAGCATTTATATTATAACACACATTCTATTTAATTAAAATAATTTAATATATCTTTAACTAATATTTCTTTAATTTCTTTAGATTTTCTATTTTTAACTTCTACTATTCCTTCACTAGTTTTCTTCCCAACTACTATACGATAAGGAATACCAATTAAATCCATATCTTTAAACTTAATACCCGCTCTCTCATCGCGATCATCTAATAAACAAGAAACATTATTCTTATTAAAATAATCATATAAATTATTAGCTACTTTAACTTGTTCATCATCTTTATTATTTATAATAACTATGCTAATCTTATAAGGTGCTACATTAATAGGCCATATAATTCCATCTTCATCATTATTTTGTTCTACTAATGCTGACATACATCTAGCAACGCCAATACCATAAGAACCCATAACAACAGGTTTTAAAGTATTATCTTTATCAACATATTTAAGATTTAATGCTTCAGAATACTTTGTACCTAATTTAAATGTATTACCTACTTCAATACCTTTCTTAAAGTATAAAGTTCCACCACATTTAGGACAGCAATCGCCTTCCATAACATTGACTATATCACTAACAATATCATATTTAAAGTCAGATACATTAACATTAATATAGTGATACCCTGTATTGTTAGCGCCTACTGCAAAATTAGTCATCTTTAATACTTCATTATCAATAATAACCTTACAATTAATACCAATAGGTCCTAAAGAGCCAAAATGAGCATCTACTATCTTTGCTACTTCTTCCTCTGTTGCAAACTCTACATCAATACCATGAAGTAATTTACCAACTTTAACTAAATTTAATTCTCTTGTCCCGCTAATAACACATGCAACTAATTCTCCATCAACGTTAACTATCATTGTCTTAGCAATCTTTGCAAGTGGTATATTTAAATAGTTTGCAACATCAATAGCACTTTCATACCCAGGTGTACTAACTTTCTTCATAGTCTTTTTTTCTTCTTTACTAGCATCGTGTCCTACTACTTCAGATACTTCAATATTAGAGGCATAATCGCATTTATCACAAAGAACCAAAACATCTTCTCCAATATCTGTAATAGCTTGAAACTCTTCTGATAGTAATCCTCCCATGACCCCAGTATCCGCTCTAACAATACGATAGTCCATTCCCATCTCATCAAATATCTTCTTGTAAGCATCAAACATTTTTTGATAAGACTTATCTAATCCCTCTAAATCAGCATCAAACGAATAAGCATCTTTCATGCAAAACTCTCTTGTTCTAATTAATCCATATCTTGGTCTAGCTTCATCTCTAAATTTATTTTGAAATTGATATAAATTAAATGGCATATCTTTATAAGACTTAATCTTATTACTAGCAGCATTTAAGAATAATTCTTCATGAGTAGGTCCTAAAACATAATTCTTATTAGCCCTATCAACTAATGAAAACATACTATTTCCGAATGCTTTTCTTCTTCCTGAACTAATGTAAACTTCTTCTGGAATTAAACTGGGCATAACTAATTCTTGTGCTCCTGCTTCATCCATATATTTCTTAACAATACCTCTAATATTACTAAATACTCTATATCCAATAGGCATAATCATATACATACCAGCACTGCTTTTCTTAATCATACCACTTCTTACAAGTAAATTACCACTTACTGTTTCTTCATCTTTAACATCTTCTCTAATTGTATAAAAAAACGAATTACTTAATCTCATACTCTCTCTTCCTTACCTTTACTTTATTTTTATCTAAACTATTCATATAATTATTAAACTCTCTAAATGTCATACCATACGGGACATCAAAGAATTCCGTAATAGTGCTACAGCGTCCCTCACTAACCATAATAAAAAACTTACTAATACTATTAATAGCTTCTTCATAACTACTATATTCATGAATACCTAACTCTTTTAAATTACAATTCTCTATATGATAAACTTTGTCATTTAGAGAATAAAGTATAAAACAATGCACATAAACGCCAAAATTAGTTATACTATTATCATCTTCATATTCTCTAATGCAAAACATTCTACTGGGTATATTAATATTATCTAATAATACTTTCATTAAATATGTTTGTTCAATGCAACTACCTATCTTATGATTTAAAATTTCATCTAAACTAGATGTACGATAATTCTTTCTAAAACCATTCATATTACCAATGTGCTCTTTATTCATAAGATCAAGCCATCCATACTTTATATTTGATATCATATATTCTAAAATATCTTTAGGGCTTTTAATCAATGATAAATCCATACAAAACCACCTACATCTCACTAATTATAACATATTTTAAAAAGTTTTTACATAAATTATTAATTTTTTATTGTTTTTTATTGACAACAATAGGATAACTTGCTATAATTAAAACTGTCCTTGGGGAATTAGCTCAGTTGGCTAGAGCATCTGCCTTGCACGCAGAGGGTCAAG
>CAZTTM010000078.1:0-5014 GCA_964616035.1 uncultured Muribaculaceae bacterium | reverse complement strand
TATATGCTGATGCTGCATTAACACTATTTCTTGAAACCATAACTAAATAATAAGATAAAGTAGCACCGATTAAACTAATAAATAAACCAGAAATAACTAATAAATATATTAAATGAGAAGTATATTTCTTATCTTTATTCATTCATATCACCCTCTTTATAGTTAATCACTAGAACTTAAATCATCACTATTAAATAAGAAACTAGCTTGTAATCCATTAACTCCTTTATAACCACTACTAACGTTAATAGTAGCCTTAAATGTCTTATCACTATCAAGTTCTGTCTGGTCATCTCCAGTATCCTTTATCCACATAACAATTTCATAACTAACTTCTCCTCTAGTAGTATTAGTACTAGCGGGAATATAAGTATCAAGTTTATCTAACACGATAGCACTATAATCTTGATAATTAAGTTTAGTTGATGGAATAACTTCTGTATATTGTGCTATTCCATTACTATCTTTAATAACGCGATATACTCTGTAATATAAATTATGGAATTCATTATTACCTTCAATTGGGTTTAACGTTATCGTAATAGGTACTGGTGATTGAAATGATGGATTAATAATCGTAAAAACATAAGCACTACATACTTCACGTTCATCATTAAGGCATTTATCTTCTCCTACTTTTAATACACTTTCATTAACTATATCTTCTGTAGTAGGAAAAAGATTAGATTTAATATAACTCGTGTCTTCTTCAAGCAGTAAATCAATATCTAATGATTCAATACTAACGGAATTATCCCCACTAGAAACCATTGCCTCAAAAAAGGCATATGTTGCTCCTACTACTACCATAATTAGTACAGCAACGCCAAATATTGTATAAAATAATATCTTTTTTTTATTATTATCCCAATTCATAGACAGCACCTCTTTATCTATATTACCACTTATTATAATAATACCAAAATAGAGTAAAAAAATCAATTAATATATCAAAAAGAACCAAAATAAATTTTGATTCTAATATTTCTTTAATATATCATTTATACTAGCTATTGATTCATCAACTTCTTTTAAAGACATTTTATTAGATGGTATAACAACATTATTTTCTACAATAGCGTAATCATCCTTACTAGTTAAACTAATCGTCTTATATGAATAATTAGCCTTATCTTTAACAACATATGACCCATTACTTGCTCTATCCATTATAGGTATTTCAGTAAGTTTTAATTGCTTATTTTCTTTATCAGTAGATATAATAATCTCATTCTTACCATTCATAATATATGTAGATACTATCTTACTAGGATTACTCTTTATTTCTTTCATTAGTAGTAAACCTCGATTACCTCTAGTAGTCTTATCTATCTCTGTTAACTTAAGTCTCTTACCAGTACCTTTATCGGTAATAATAGTAATATACTCATCACTAGGACTAAATAAATATGAACTAACAACTTCATCATTCTTTAGATTAATAGACTTTACACCAGATGCTCTAATACCAACAATGCTAATTTCACTAGTATTATACCAAAGACCATAACCATTCTTTGTAGCCACAAATACTTCACTCAAATTAGAATAATCTACGTTAATTACTCTATCTTCATCTTTTAAGTTCATCATATTAATTTCTTTAGTATATCTTTGAACTCTAAAATCACTTAATTTCGTTCTCTTAACCATACCATTTTTAGTAAATGAAACAATATATCTATCTTCATCAAAGTTGTATACTGGCATAGCACCTATTATCTTTTCACTTTCTTGCATACCAATAATATTACTTAAATGCTTACCGAAGTCTTTCCATTTAGCTTCTGGTATCTCATAAACTGGTAAATATAAATAATTACCTAAATCTGTAAACACTAATATAACATTTAATGTATTAATATTGTATAAACCTATAATATAATCATTTTCTTTTAATCCTGTTTCCTCAGTAGCATTATAACTTCTTAAAGATACTCTCTTTACATAACCATCTTTAGTAATAGCCACGATAACATCTTCCTTAGGCAACATTGAAGTATTATCTATTTTTATATCTTCTATTTGTTCCCTAATTTCAGTCTTTCTAGCTACACCATATTCTCTTCTTATCTTGCGTAATTCTTCCTTAATAACATTCTTAAGCTTATCTTCACTACCTAATATTTCATTTAATGCATTCATTATCTTGACTAGATTATCTTTTTCTTCTTGTAATGCAACTATATCTGTATTAGATAATCTATATAACCTCATATCAACAATAGCAGTTGCCTGCTCCAAAGTAAATGCAAATTTTTTAACTAGGTTATCAATAGAATCTCCTCTATCTTTACTAGATCTAATAACTTTAATTACTTCATCTAATATAGATATTGCTTTAATTAAACCTTCTACTATATGAAATCTAGCTGAGGCATGATCTAAATCAAACTTTGTTCTCTTAGTGACAACTTGTTTTTGATGAACAATATAGGCATCTAACATTCTTAAAATACCTAATTGTTCTGGTCTGCGATTAACAATTGCAATCATATTAAAGTTATAACTTATTTGTAATTCGGTATTTTTATATAAATAATTTAAAATATTTTGACTATCTGCATCTTTTTTTAGTTCAATAGTAATTTGCAAGCCATTCTTGTCAGATTCATCTCTTATTTCAGCAATACCATCTAATTTCTTGTCATAGCGAAGTTCATCAATTTTCTTTACAAGTAATTGTTTATTTACTTCATATGGTATTTCTGTAATAATAATTCTATTTTTATCAACAATAGTCTTAGATTTAATAATTATCTTTCCACGACCATTTTCATATGCACTTTTAATGCCATCTATTCCTTCGACAATTGCCCCTGTTGGAAAATCAGGACCTTTTATAAAGTTCATAATTGTATCTAGTCGACAATTAGGGTTATCAATACGATATATTGTAGCGTCAATTACTTCAGATAAATTATGTGGTGGAATATTGGTAGCATAACCTGCTGATATACCAGTTGTACCATTAACAAGTAAGTTTGGAAATCTAGCTGGTAAAACAGTTGGCTCTAGCAAAGTATCATCATAGTTAGGTGCAAACACTACAGTATCTTTATCAATATCTTTTAACATTTCATTACTAATTTTAGATAATCTGGCTTCTGTATAACGAGATGCTGCAGGAGGGTCACCATCAATTGAACCATTATTACCTTGCATATCAATAAATGGTGCTTTCATCTTCCAATCTTGGCTCATTCTAACAATTGCATCATAAATAGAAGAGTCCCCATGTGGATGATATTTACCCATAACATCACCTACTGCTCTAGCAGATTTCTTATATGGCTTATCATAAGTGTTCTTTTCTTTATACATAGAATATAGGATTCTTCTTTGAACTGGTTTTAATCCATCGCGAACGTCAGGAATAGCTCTATCTTGGATAATATATTTAGAATATTTGCCAAATCTTTCACCCATTATTTCTTCTAATGAATAATCATATATTCTTTTAAGTACTTCTTCCATGCTTATCACCATAACTAAGTTTACCATATTTTACTTAACTTGGCAAATAAGATGACATATTTTTGACACATTTTCTTATAAAAAAAACATACCGTAGTATGTTTTAATTAAAATTAAATTCTGCTTTTAACTTAGCTCCGCCTTCAGAACTAAATGTTATTTGACCTTTTAATTCTTTATTCATATCTGGTTGAGATTCGTCAACATTTTCTAACCAAAGAATTAAATAATATTTTGCTGTTTGTCCATTAGTCACAGTGATAGTACTTTCACCATTATAAGTCAATGGGTTAGATGCAGCAATAATATTAGAAGCATTATCTCTAATATAATTAAATGCAGTTGGAACAGTATCTGTACCATTTGCTGTTGCTAATAAAGCATAAAGATTAGAAGTTTCATTTTCAATAAAGCCGTTAGAAGTAACATCAAATGTTGGGCTCAAAACAACGTCATCAGCAGTATTAGTTAGTGTAGCTTCATAAACAGCACATACTTGATATCCTCTAGAATCTTTGCATCCTTCAGATAATGCTTTATCCAAATAAGTTACATCACCATTTTTTTCAGTAGAACCTAGTGGTATTAAATCCTTGTATTCACCAGTTGGATAAATTTCTGTAAAAGTTAAAGATGTTGCAAATTGATAAGAAGTTAAATTAACTGAATCAGAAGCACTATTTACTTGCGTACTAAAGTAAGCAAATGTAGCACCTACTATTGCAACAATTAGTGTAAGAACACCAATAACTCCTAAAAATATATCCCTTCCTCTAGTTTCATCCATATAATTCATATCCTCCTTTACTATACTAATAATATCAAAAAATTAGACAAAATGCAATACTAATTTAACACTATATTGCAAAAAAAGAACGACTCTAAATCGCTCTTTTAAATCTATTATACTATTAAGCTCCAACGATATAACCAACGATTTGATCTGTACCATTTGATGTACTAGCTTGTACAGTTCCAGAATATGCTTTACCAGAACCAGCTGAAGTTTGATCAGAATCAGTATTTTCATAGTATAGAATAATAGTATATGTCTTTGTACCCTCTGTTGCTGCTAAATTAACACTAGTAAATTGTTCAGCAGTTGATGGCACTGTTGTACATGCATGAGTAGTAGTAGTAGTATCAGTTCCTTCATATACACAATACTTGAAACTTGAATCAAAATTATTACTATCAGTTTTTAATGTTAAGTATACTTGAGTAGCAACATCAGAAGTATTTGTTATTTTAAATGTATAATAACTGCACATACCATAATCACCATCATGGTTAGCGGCACTTGCACCACGGCATTTACCTTTATTACCTGTACCAGTTTGGCCAAAAGAAGTTTTAACTGTCTCGATTGTTGCTGGGATTAAATCAGTTGCTATAACTTTTTCTACATCATCGATTTTCAACGTACCGCTTACGCTTGCTGAATTAGCAGCTGCAGCACCTGTAGTACCATTAGCACTAGCAGCGAAGTATGCAAATGTAGCACCTACTATAGCTACTACTAAAGTAGCAACTCCCA
>CAZTTM010000077.1:0-5025 GCA_964616035.1 uncultured Muribaculaceae bacterium | reverse complement strand
AAAATGTCAATTAATTTATAGAGATTATGTACTTTTATATTTATTTATCTTTATATTTATTACTTTTTAGCATGTCAGTAAAGGCTTCTAATTTGGTCTTTATGGCTTCGGTATTATCTTCAGTATCAAAACTAAAATATAATATTGGTATTTGATAATCTTCACTTATTTGGGCTAGAATAGGCATGGCGTTAATTTCTGGTGTACAGCCAAAACTTTTTATGTGAATAATTCCATCATATCCTTCTTTTATATGCTTTAGTGAATAAGCAATGCTTTCAGTTGCATCTGCTCCTAGATGGTATTTAATATATTTTTTAGATTTTTTTAAATGGTAGGATAATTTAAACTTTTTTGTTAAAAGTAAGTATGTTAGATTAGTATATCTTTTTACCATAATACCCATTTTAGCAAGAGTTCTTTCAATATAGCAACTTGCATTAGGCTCCATAATGGTATATAGTTCACCTACAATTAATACTTTAATACAGTTATCTGGCTTATTCAATTTAATATTTCTATAATATTTTTGATATTTTTTATATAATTTCAAGGTTTTTATTATAGATTTGGTATTGGAAAGTTCATTATAAAACTTCTTTTCAACAATTTCATGAGATCCTTTAATTACTTCAAAGCCAATATTTTCTCTTATATTAATGCTTATTTTATCTGATACTATTATCATTATAAATGTTGTTAATAAATAATATGCATATGTTAAAATATTTAATTTCTTGTTATATTTCTTAGCGAATTTATATATTTCAATGATAGATACATGGTTATTTTTAATAAAGTTGACAAACTCAAATTGATAATTTAAATTTTTGAGGGTTTTTTCTTGTAATTCTGCATAATATCCATAGCGACATCCACCACCTGCTTGAAGTAATACATTAGCACCTAGTTCTAATGATTCGAGATAGTTCCCTAAATTATATTTATATGGTGCACAAACAAAATCAGGACTATATTTAGCACCTAGTTCTATTGTTTTTCTAGTTATTTTTGGTGCCACTATGACTTTTTGCTTAGTAGTTTTTTCTATTAAATATTTTATAGGAATATAATAGTTATCAAGATGGGGGAAACTTATTAATTTAGTCATTTTGTTCCTCCTTTATAATGTCAAGGAAACTTTCTAATCTAGTTTCTAGGCCTATCTCCTTAGTTGCTTCATCTAAGATAATGTTTAAAGTAGGTATATTAGTTATTTTTTTTAACATTAATTCATTTACAAGTGAATCTATGCCACATGGATAGGTAGAGATAAAAATTATTCCACTAAAAATATTTTTATAATATTCTATAGCGCCAATCTGTTCTTTAGCATAAGTCCAATAAAGGGTATTAGATAACGAATAAGCATAATTTCTTGATATTTTTCTATTTAATCTATCGGCATATAAAATACTTATATTATTTTTTGTTAGATAGTCTATTATATAGGTACCTAAATATTTATCATTGATATTATATGGGTGAGATACTATTAATACTTTTTTATTATTATTTTTTGTAGTATTTACCTGTTCATTTTCCAATGATAATCTGTGTTTTTTTTCTTTATATTTAGCAAATATATAACTATATATTACTTTGAAGATATTTTTACTTAGTTTTAGACCAATACGCAAAAATTCAATAAATTCAAAGTGTAATTTACTATATTCAATATTATAATCTAATAATTTACATGTTAAATTCATATTTTTTATATTGTCATATAATCCATTAAATCTTACACATACTTTTTCACCTTTTCCATAGTCAGATATGCGTGGAATTAATATATAATCACATTTATCTTGTAAATATAGGACATGACCTAGGTATATTTTAGAGGATAAGCAAGATTCATCTACCGAGTTTGACACGCCTATATTAACAATATCTTTGTTGGTTGTAGGACTTAATATCACTTTACAGTTGAGTTTTTCAAAAAATCTTTTCCAAAGGATTTGATATCTATAATATAGTAATGCTCGTGGTATTCCTATTCTTATTTTTTTCACTTTTAGTATCACCTAAAAAAGTATATGTTATTTTTAATGCTTATATACAAAAAAAGAAGAACTATTCTTCATCTAGTTCATCTTCTGATACTATTGTTAAATCATTTAAATCATCATCTGTGTCAAAATCGTCATCATCTTCATTATCTAGTGAATTATATTTATCCACTTCTTCTTCTGGTTCTTCTTCTTCATCTTCAAAATCATCTAATTCTTCATCTTCTAATTTATCTTCATAAATATCGTCCATATCAACTTTTACTGAATGGTTTATTTTTAAATCCCATTTACCGTTATTTAATAATATAAAATCTTTAGATGTTGTTAATGATTGAAAGAAATCTGCTATTTGATTTTGATATACGCTATCTGATAAACCTAGTAAATGACATACTTCTTTGAATAAGTCTGCTGTATTCATTTGAGTTTTATTTTCTCTTAAATATAATTCTGCTATCTTCGTGTAAGATAGTAATTCTAATTCTTCTTTAGGCATTTTGCTTAATTTCATAATATTTTCCTCCTACATTTCTTCTCTTGGTATAATGCCAATTAAATCTAATGAATTAACTAAAACTGTTTTTATAGCTTTAATTAATAATATTCTTTCATTAGTATATTCTATATTATCTGTAATTATTTTTTCTTTTGTATAATATGAATGAAACAATGTTGCTAAATTATATGCATAGTTAGCAATTATATGTGGTTGCTTTTTTATGGCCGCTAATAATATGGTGTCTTCAAATTCATATAATTTATTTAGAATATCAAATGATTGTTGATCATTTATAGTAGTAAATTTATCAACACTGTTTATTTCTTTGTAATGTTTTAATATTGAACTAATTCTAGCATTAGCATACTCAATATAATAAACGGGATTATCTGATGACTGTTTCATTGCTAAATCTAGGTCAAAATCCATTTGAGCATCTAGACTATGTGATGAGAAAAAGTATCTTGTCGCATTAACACCAACTTCATTTATTAAGTCATTTAATGTTATAGTTTTCCCTGTACGTTTACTTAACTTTATCTCCTCACCATCTTTTATCAATCTAACCATTTGTAATATTTTAATATCTAATTTATCTTTATCTTGGCCTAAAATTTCAAGGGATGCTTTTAATCTATTAATATAACCATGATGATCAGATCCTAAGACGTCAATTAATTCATCATAACCACGCGATAGTTTGTCAACATGATAAGCAATATCTGGTAGTAGATATGTATAATTACCATCAGATTTAACTAATACACGGTCTTTTTCGTCATGATAATCAGTAGTCTTTAGCCATAGCGCATTTTCTGCAATATAACATTTACCACTTTTCTTTAATTTATCTAAAACATTTTCTACTAATGATCTATCATATAAAGATTGTTCACTTGTAAAAATATCAAAATTTACACGGTAAACATCCAAATCTTTCTTAATTTGCGCTAGAAGAATGTCTAATCCTTCTTTTTTGAAAAACTCAATATTTTCTTCTAACTTACTATTGCCATAACAATCATAGATATTCTTAGCTATATCAATTATTTCCTTACCATGATATCCATCTTCTGGAAGATGTGCTTCCATACCACATATTTCTTTATATCTTTCTTTTATAGATATACCTAAATTATTCATTTGATTACCAGCGTCATTTACATAATATTCTTTAGTAATGTCATAACCAGCAAACTTTAAAATACGAGCAAGATTATCTCCATATGTTGCACCACGGCCATGACCAATATGTAGTATTCCCGTTGGGTTAGCACTAACAAATTCAATATTTATTTTTTTCCCTTGACCATAATTAGATTTTCCGTAGCTATTTCCTGCATGAATTATTGTATTAATATTATTTAATAAATGTTGTTTATTAATAACTAAATTTATAAATCCAGGCTCTGCTATAAAAACATTTTCAAATAATTCTTGATCAAATAATGGAACTATTTCTTTTGCTATATCCATTGGCCTTCTTTTTAATGTCCTTGCTAATACTAAAGCAACATTTGTAGCATAATCACCATTTTTTTTATTTGCAGGAACTTCGACATTTATCTGATTTTCTGGAACTTCAATATTTAATTTGTCTAATATGCTTTTTATGTTAACTTTTATTTCATTTTTTATACTCATATAATATCACTCACTTCTACTTTATATATATACTCTGTATCACTATCTAGAACTTTATATTTAATTATTATTTCATTTTCATAAAGATTTATTTCATTGGTTATTATATTAATATATACAGATAAATTATTATCTTTAATATAATATTCATTATTTGTTTCTTTGTTTAATTGGAAAGATAAAATATTTTTAAAAATATTATTTTCTCTTATTAAATCTATATTATTTTCATTAATTATTAAACTGTGTTTTACATTTTTATGTTTGTATATTATTTTATTATTTTGCTTTATTCCTATACATTCTACTAATTCATTTTCTTGATTAGTTATATTACTTAATATACTATTTATTTTTACTCTTATTTTGACACCTCCAAATAATTCAATTGACATTATATCACAAGTTATAGAAAAATAAAACTTATATTTTTACTTTTTTAGCAAATAATATATATAGGTATAATTTTGCGGGGTGATGATATGAAAATTATTAAAAAAATTAGGAAAATAATAGGGGTATTTATGCTGATAATTGTTGTTGGTATGATTGGTTTATATGGATATTGTTATCTGACACCTAAAATGGATATTAATAAATCCCAATCATACTATTTATATGATAATAAAGAGGAAATGGTTTTTAACAATAATAATAAATGGATTAGTTTAGATAAAATTAGTCCTTATTTAATTGATGCAACTATTTCTACAGAAGATAAGCATTTTTATCATCATATTGGGTTTGATTATTTAAGAATTGCTAAGGCAATAGTTTCAAATATTGTTAGTAGTTCTTTATCAGAAGGTGCTTCTACTATTACGCAACAATATGCTAGAAATTTATTTTTAAATTATGATAAAA
>CAZTTM010000076.1:0-5047 GCA_964616035.1 uncultured Muribaculaceae bacterium | reverse complement strand
ATAAAAGAGAAATATTTGTAATTTTATATTGACAAACTAATGTTTTTGTTATAGAATAAGTTTACATTTTTTGAAGGGGGAATATATAATGAAAAATGTAGTGCCTGATAGAGAAAGAAATAGAATTGTTAATATGTATTCATTAAGACTTAATAGAAGTAGTGGCTTGTTAGGTAGATATTATAGGGAAATAGTTGATAATATTACCAGTGAAAGTGCTATAGAGTTATTACGTGCAGGTATTGCTAATGGCTTTTCTGTTAAGGGTACAAGTTATTGGGATGCTTTTAAAGTAGTTTTAGATTATGTTTCATGCTATTTAAGAAATTATAAAGTTTTTTCTTATCAAAAGCATATGAGTGATTTTGATAGCTATTATAATTATCTTTGTGATCAAGTAGATTATTATGGTAAAATGCTTGATGATTTTAGAAGTGAAAATAGTGTTAATGCTATGTTCGCTAAAGCTCTTAATGATAGTGTTGCTGATAAATATTCTGATTTTACTAAGATTCCTTTATTGGCTAGCCTTAATGATTATTTAATTAATAATTCTTCTGATTTATTTAAGTGTAGAATTGAACATCAATATAATATTTTATCTACACAAAAGAAAAATATTGAAACGAAAGTTATCTATCGTTCAAAGAAAAAACAACTTTATGATATGTGTTCGCAAAATGAAGCACATTATATAAGTGACAATCATTTGAAATAGAAATATATAAAAAAGTAGGTTTATATCTACTTTTTATTATGATAAAATAGTTTTATATGGAGGTATGATATGGAACAATATAAAGAAATTGAAAGAAGCATTATTAAAAGATTTCGTAAAGAGATATGGAGTAGGTTTGTTAAGGCGGTTAAAGAATATCAGTTAATTAATGAGAATGATAAAATTATGGTTTGTATGTCTGGTGGTAAGGATTCTTTTTTAATGGCTAAATGTATGCAGGAGTTAGTGCGTCATAGTGATGTTAAGTTTGAAGCTAAATATGTTGTTATGGATCCTGGATATAATAAAATTAATAGAGAATATATTATTGAGAATGCTAAAAAATTAAATATTCCTATTACAATTTTTGAAAGTAATATTTTTGATGTAGTATCAAGCGTTGGGGATAGTCCTTGTTATTTATGTGCTAGAATGAGGAGAGGTTTTTTATATAGTAAGGCACAGGAATTAGGATGTAATAAAATTAGTTTGGGGCATCATTTTAATGATGTTATTGAGACAACATTACTTTCTATGTTTTATGGCTCTGAAGTTAAGACTATGCTTCCTAAATTACATAGTGAAAATTTTCCTGGGTTAGAGTTAATTAGGCCATTATATTTAGTGCATGAGAATGATATTTTAGCTTGGAGAGATTATAATAATTTAATGTTTCTTAATTGTGCTTGTAAGTTTACTGAGATGACTAGTGAAGTTTCAAAAGAAAATATAAGTAAGAGAAAAGAGATAAAGAAATTAATTGCTTTGCTTAAAGAAACGAATCCTAATATAGATAATAATATTTTTAATAGTATTAATAATATAAATTTAAATACTGTTTTAGGATATAGAAAAGATGGTATTAAATATAGCTTTTTAGATGATTATGATAAAGAAAAAAAATAGGGGATTCCTATTTTTTTAAACTTGGTAATTAACCAAGATAGTTTACATATGGCAGGGGATGAGAGAATCGAACTCCCAACAGTGGTTTTGGAGACCATTATTATACCATTTAACTAATCCCCTTTGAAGTTATGTATATAATTTATCATAAAAATGGGCTTTTTTCAATAGTTTTGTTGTATTTTTTTTATTATGCAGAAAAAAATATGAATTGTGTTAAATTCATATTTTTAATATTACTCTGATATGTCATTTAATTTTGTGGCATTTTCTTCAGATATATAATTTTCTTCTGGTGTGTTATCCTCTATTATATCTTCGTCTTCTTCATCTTCTTCGTCTCTTTTTTTCTTTTTATATAATCCATATCCGACAGCACCAGCTGCTCCAGCTGCTCCTAATCCTATTATTGTTGTTGCAATTCCTTTTGCTGCATTATTTGATGATTTTATAGGTTGTTGTGGAGTCCTGTCAGTTGATGTATTTGTAGATGGCTTAATTATTGTAGATATATTGTCATCATTTATTGTTGAATTATCTTCTTCTTGTTCTATTATTGTTGTATCTTCATTTATTATTTCAGGTGTTTCAACTTCTTCATTTGTTTCAGTCGCAATGATATTAGGTGTTGTTGCTGCATTGCCTTGATTAATTGTATTTGTTGTAATTTCTGGTGTTCCTTCTTGGGTAGTAGGTTGTGAAGGAGTAAGCGGATTATTATTTACTGGAGCATTGATTGTTCCTGCGTCATCTTTAATTGTACCTTCAGTTAATCTATATGCATATATTGCATATTCTAAGTCATATTCTAGTTTGCTTAATGAGTCTTGAATTTCAGATATTGGTTTTATTAGACTACTATTTGCTGCTTCTCTATATTGCTCTGCTGCATTACTTTTCCAAGACTCTGGTATAATATTATTTATATTGTTTAAATTATCTAGGGATGAGTTAATTGTATTAATGCATCTTGTTATTGTTGCTTTATCACTTTCAATTTCTGTATAGTCTATCTTTATTTCATTCATTTCATTTCCTCCCTACCATAATTTTTGACTGTATTCTTCTTCATGTTTTTCGTAATAGTCTGCAATTATACTTAAATTATTTGCTATTCTTTGTAGTTCATTTGAATAACTAGTTATTGTTTTAATTCTACTATTTAAAGAAGATATATAAGTGGTTTTTGCTGCTCCTGTCCAATGGGTATTAATATCACCAATTAGTTTATTTAGACTTGTTGTTGCTGTATTTATATTCTCGTATTCTTTGAGTAGTGATGTATTTTTATTTTTTAAATCGTCTATATTGTATTGTATTGTCATTTAGGTTCCTCCTTTTTAATTAAAAGCTTGCATTTTTAATTTCGTTTTCTAATGCTTCTAGTTCACTGCTATTAGCATTTGCTGGTTTTGTTGGTGGATTACCATTTGATCCTTTATCTTTCCATGAGTTATATGAGCTCCAGTAATTGTCATAAGCCGTACTATATTTTTCATAGAGCTCTTGATATGTTTTTATTTTATCAATTATATTTGATTTGCATGAATTGCATAATGAAATCATTGATTTAACTTCAGTATTTAGTTTTTCAAATCCGTCGTTGAATGTATTATCATATTTTGCTTGTGTGTTTATTTCATAATTTTGATAATTGATATTATTTAGTTCTGCAGTAAATTTATCAATTGCACTGCTAATTTCTCCTGTATCAACTCCACTAAATGCATTTGCATATTTTGCCATATTTATTCCTCCTTATTTATGTACATATATATCAATATTGCCTGCTTCACAAAAATCATATACTTTTCCTTTTCCGAATGGTGTATCTACGATTATTGGAGTATTACTTTTAATAATTTGGTCTACATTTCTTGCAGTCCCATCAGCATTGTATCCCATATTATATCTATCGGCACATACTATGTATCCATCGGCATCTCTATAGATACCATCATCACATGCATACCAATTACTTGTATTTTTGTGATATGCCTTACCATCTGGGTAATATGAATATTTTCTAGTTTTATCATAATTTTGTGAAGAATAATCACTTGCTTTTTCATCACCATATAGTATTCCCATAGTATATAGGTCATATTCTTGTCCTACTTCTGTTGGTTGATTAGTTCCTCTGAATGTTAGATTATATTCACTAATATTTTCCCTTATTAGTGGTAAGCCATTTCTACTAGCATAGTGTAGCATGTCTGGTGTTATTTTTGTGTTGGTTAGTTCGCCATATTTTTTTACGACTTCGTTATAAAAGTCATTTTTAATTAAATCATTTACTTCAGTTGAATTAGATGTTGTATTTTGTGTAAACTCATTGATTAATTCATTTACTAGTTCATAATTTGAATTACTTTTATATGTATTGTTTCCTGCTTCTATGTTAGATACAGTTTCTGTTAATGATGTTGATAGTTCTTCTAATAGTTTTGTTCTTTCATTTTCATCTAGATTTACTAATTCATCAATATTTGTAGTAATGGTTATAGATGATGATGTTTCTGTATTTTCGCTGCTAGCTGTTTCAAAAGCACTATTTGCTATTTGTGATTCTATATCTTCTAGTGCATTGGCACATTTTATAATTCTTTCTGATATTTTTTCATAATGATCAGTATATGTTGTATATTGTGATTCAATTTTACTTTTAAAGTTATCATATGATTCGCAATTGTTAATTGAACTAGATATTATATCATTGTACTTTTCTTTAACATTAACATTGGCATTTGTTATGTTATTACCTTTTGTAGTTAGTTCATCAGTGTTTACGTTAACTGTTGCCATATTTTACCTCCAATTTATATTTATATATTTAAGATAGCAAAAATTGGGCAAAATGTAAATAGTTGTTGACAATTTGAACAAATATTTTTTAATTTCATACAATATTATAGGTGATTATATGATTGTTAAGGCAACTCAAAAGGAAAAGGAGTTATTAGCAAGACTTATGCGAGCAGAGGCTGTTGGAGAGGGTGGGCTTGGTATGTTGATGGTTGGTAATGTAGGGATTAATCGGGTTATTGCTGATTGTTTAACGTTTAAGGATATAAAGACAATTAGTGAGATGATATATCAGTCTCCTGGAGGTTTTTCTGGTACTAGTAGTTCTTTGTTTTATGGTAATCCTACGGAAAAGGAACAGCAACTTGCGGAGAGGGTTATTAGGGGAGAGTATTATCATCCTGCAACTAACTCTTTATGGTTTTATGCTCCTACAGCTGGTGTTAGTTGTACTAATACTTGGTGGGAACAACAATTAGCGGGTAAATATAAAAGTCATTGTTTTTATAAACCTGATAGTGGTATTTGTAAAGAAGTTCATTAGGTAGTAAAAAGAGATACTGGAGTTAGTATCTTTTATTTTTTATATATATTGTTAATGTTAATAGAATAAATATT
>CAZTTM010000075.1:0-5054 GCA_964616035.1 uncultured Muribaculaceae bacterium | reverse complement strand
TTCTGTTTCATTTATTAATTTGTTTTTTAGAGAGACTTCTTCTGTTACATTAACAAGAATGAATAGAGATAAATGGATAAAAGATATTATAAATATTAATTTGAACTTTTCTATTGTAATATCGCTATTCTATGTATTGTTTTTCTATAGTTTGTGTTTTATAAATAATGTTAATTTTGATATTACTATTCAACTAATTATTCCAATAATTTACAAAGTTATAATTACTTGTATTATTCCATTAATATTTATTAATGTGTTTATAACGAGTGATAGTGAAGTCATTTCTATTATTTTTTCTATAGTTTCAAGTCTATTTATTCAACTTGTAATAAAGGCAAGTTTTTCAGAAAAAACAGTGAGATTTGATTATAGTTTAGCAATAATATTAATGTTGATATGTATATATTATTTGTTAAAGAAAGTTATAATTAATAATTTTAAAAGGAGAGATGTATAATGGGTAAGCCAATAATTACAATAAAAGGATTGTCTAAAAGTTTTAAAAATAAACAAGTATTAGATAATATTGATTTGACAATTGATGAAAATAAGATAATAGGTATAATAGGAAGAAATGGAAGTGGTAAAACTGTTTTATTAAAAATAATTTCTGGGTTATACTTTAAAGACACGGGATATATTGAATATAATGAGAAATATACTATTAATAATGATTATGGTATTTTGATAGATTCAGGTTTCTTAGAGAATGAAACTGGTTTTGAAAATTTGAAGAATTTAGCATTATTAAGAAATAAAATAACTGATAATGATATTATTGATGTTATTAAATGGGTTGGTTTAGACCCTTTTGATAAAACTAAGTATAAAAATTATTCAACCGGGATGAAACAAAAATTAAAAATAGCTCAAGCTGTTATGGAAAAGCCTAAAGTTTTGATTTTAGATGAGCCATTTAATGGTTTAGATCAGAAGAGTGTTGATTATTTTAGAAATGAAATTATAAAGTTAAAAAAAGCAGGTTTAACACTTATAATAACTAGTCATTATAAAGAAGATATTGAGAAGTTATGTGATATAGTATATGAAATGAATGAGGGAAAGATTAAGTTACATGAAATGGATAAAAAGTAATTTGTCAAAGATATTATTAATATTTGCAATAATTATTATAATTGTTTCATATTGTTTAAGTCTTTATAGTTATGAAAAAAAAGAATATGAATCATATACAGATTATACTAGAGCAGATATTGTTATGACATTAACATTTAATAAAGAATTTCAATTTTATACAACAAGGTATGTTCAATCGTTTAATAATGATAAAAAGATTAGTGAAGGTGAATTAATCTATGATTATGCACAGTACAATTTTTTACCAATATTAAATTATTTGCATAAGCCAAGTGAAGACGAAGAACTGATTAATTCATTTAGTAATTTTTTGAGTTTTTATTCAGATTATTATGTTCTTACGCTCAAACTAAGGGAAAATATATTTTCAAGGCAAGAAAATGGTAAATATTTTACACGGAAAGATGGAATTTATACGTATTACGTAAAAATGAATGTTATTGGAAAAGCAGGATTAAATTCTGTATATACAGAATACTTAAAATGTCATGGGTATCAAAGTATAGAAGACAAATTTTTAAATGATCTTTATTTAGAAGAATCAATTAAAACTAAATATAGTTATAACGAATTACAAAGTATAATTAGAAACAATTTTGACATGCTTTATTATGGAAGTGAAAAGGAAATCATTAAGGTTATTACTTCTGATATAAATTCGTTTCTTAAATATATATATACTTATTATATTGAATTAAATACTGAAGATAATAGTAAGCTAGTTTTACTGAAAGAAATAGAAACTGAACCCTTAGAATTAACATTTAATTTAAGAAAAAAAGATAGAATATATAAATCAGCGTCAAAATATTATAAATATTCATATATATTAGATATAAATGATGTGTGGGATCAGCTTAAAGAAAAAGGTTATCCTAAAATCTATTCTTAATTTATGTATGTGAATATAATCCAAAATATATTATGAGAAATTTGTGAAAAAAATACAGGTTATATAATTAATTTGTATTTTTTTATGATATTTGTATTTTTGTTATAGGTAATGATATTAAAAAAAGATAGTTGAAAGGTTAATTTAGACTCTATTAAAGAGTTAGAGAATATTTTTTTATTAAATATTTTAAATAAGTGAGATATGTAGTAGATAGTTTTTACATATTTTTCTTATTAAAAGTGTATAATTTAGTAGAAAATAATTACTTTAGTTGTTATTTTTGATATAATTAGATAGAGGTGTATATAAATGAGAGCAGTTATAAGCGCTGGTGGTACAGGAGGACATATTTTTCCCGCTGTTGCTATCATTAATAAGATAAAAAAGGAAGAACCTAATAGTGAGTTTTTATATATTGGTACTGATGATAGAATGGAGAAAGATTTAATTCCTGAAATGGGGATTAAGTATGAGGCTATTAAGATTACTGGGTTTAAAAGAAAGTTAACTATTGATAATTTTAAGACGGCATATTATTTTGTTAATGCTTGTTTAAAATGTAAAAAGATTATTAAAGAATTTAATCCAGATATTGTTATAGGTACTGGAGGATATGTCACAGCACCAGTAGTTTGGGCAGGAAAAAAATTAGGTAAGAAGACATTTATTCATGAACAAAACTCTGTAGTTGGTCTTTCTAATAGATATTTAGCAAAGTATGCTGATAAAATTGGGGTGTCTTTTGAATCAACAATGGATAAATTTGATAAAGATAAAGTTGTATTAACTGGTAATCCTTGTAGTGAAAAAGCAGTTGCTATGAAGAAAGCTAATAAAGAAGAATATGGTTTATCTAAAGATAAAAAATTAGTTTTAATAGTTATGGGATCATTAGGTAGTAAGACTGTTAATGATAAATTAGTATCTTTTTTAAATAGCTTTAGAGATAAAGATTATGAAGTATTATTTGTTACTGGGAATACGTATTATGAAAAAGTAAAGAAAACTCATGTTCCTAGTAATGTTAAAATAGTACCATTTGTTTATGAGATGCCATCATTAATGAAAGTCACGGATTTAATGATAACAAGAGCAGGTGCTACAACGATGAGTGAAATCATGGTATTAGGCGTTCCTTCAATATTTATCCCTAGTCCATATGTTACTAATAATCATCAATATAAGAATGCTATGGATTTAGTTAATAAAAATGCTGCTTTAATATTAGAAGAAAAAGATTTAACAAGAAATAATTTAATTACAATGATTGATAAAACATTAAAGAATGAAAAAGAATATAATGAAATTAAAAATAATTTAAAAGATTTAGGAATAAAAGATAGTTCTAGTAGAATATATGAAGTATTAAAGGATTTGATAATGGATGATAAGAAGTTTTACTAGAAGTAATAATATAGAGATGTATGAAAATATATCTTTGAAGAAATATAATACATATCGTTTAGATGTTATGTGTGATTATTTAGTATTTCCTAAAGATATAGATGAAGTAGTTAAATTAATTGATTTTCTTAAAAAAAATAAATATAAATATTTAGTACTTGGTAATGGTTCTAATGTAATATTTAAAAATAATAGATATAATGGGGTAATTATAAAGTTATCTATGTTAGATAAGATAGTATTTAAAGAAGATAAAGTAGTAGTAGGTGCAGGAGTAGCACTTTCTAAACTAGCTAATATGGCTATTAATAAATCTTTATCAGGGTTAGAGTTTTCTGTTTCAATACCGGGAGAAGTAGGAGCATCAGTTAGTATGAATGCTGGAGCATATAATGAATCATTTAGTGATATATTTGTATCTGCTAAAGTACTTACTCCTAAACTAGAAATAATAGAGTTATTTAATAAAGATATGGAATTTTCTTACCGTAATTCATTTATTAAAAAAAATAAAGATTATATAGTTTTAGAAGTAGTTTTAAAGTTAAAGCCAGGTAATATAGATGAAATGAATGCATTAATAGAAAAAAGATTTGAAAAAAGAAAAGCAACTCAACCACTTGAGTATCCATCTGCGGGAAGTGTGTTTAGAAATCCTGAAGGAATGTATGCTGGTAAATTAATTGAAGATGCTAATTTAAAAGGATATAGTATTGGGGGTGCTATGATATCAGATATGCATGCTAACTTTATTGTTAATAAAGATAATGCAACTGGAGAAGATATAATAGCCTTAATAAATTTAGCCAAAGATAAAGTAAAAAAGAATAATAATATAGACTTATATTTAGAACAAGTAATTATAGATAATTAAAGGTGCGATATGAATAAAAAAAGGGTAAAAGTAAAAAAAAGAAAACTAAGTATTAAAAAAATACTAATATTTATTTTAATATTAATTATTATAATTTTATTAGGGTATTATGTTTGTTCATTAAAAATAAGTAATATATATATTATAAATAATAATATTATAACTGATAAAGAAATTATAGAATTATCTAATTTATCTTCTTATCCTTCTTTTATTTTAACAAGAAGTAAAAAGATAGAAAAAGAATTAGAAAGAAGTTCTTATATAGAAAGTGTTAAAGTTAAGAAAAAGTTTTTTGGAAAAATATATATAACTATTGATGAATATAATCCTCTTTGTATAGAAATGGATAGTAAGAAATTAATATTATCAAGTGGGGAAATAGTAAATAATACGAAAAATATACAGAACTTACCATATCTAGTAGGAGATATTAGTAGTATATATGATAGATTTATAGATAAGTTTAATTTAGTAGATAATGTTATTTTAGAACATATATCTATAATAGAATATAGTCCTAATGATGTAGATAAAGAAAGATTCTTATTATATATGGATGATGGTAATAATGTATATATTACATTAACTAAAATAGAAAAGATTAATAAGTATGAGAGTATATTTGCTAATTTAAATGGGGTTAAAGGTATTATATATCTTGACTCTGGAGATTATGTTGAAGTAAAAAATTAGGGCTTGTATATAAGTCTATTTTGTGATAGAATTAATTTAAGGTAAGAAAAATAACTATTCTTCCTAAGTAGAAAGGAGTTAATA
>CAZTTM010000074.1:0-5162 GCA_964616035.1 uncultured Muribaculaceae bacterium | reverse complement strand
TTTATTATCAGTAATTCTAGCAGTTTCTTTTACTTCACTATCATAACCAGTAAGAGCAGCAAAGGGAGAAAATTGACTAGCACGTGATTCAATACTTAAATGATTATGATTAGATATTGGTCGCTTTAAGTTAATAATATCTGCATATTTATCCACGATGACCTCCTACTTGTTCATTACGATCTTTTTGTGTTGATCCTTCTTCTAAATTCATTCCTTTTAGTATGGCATTTTTACCATATTTATTTTTTATATCAATAAGTGTTCTTTGTATTTTTCTTTCTTCTACTTCATTATTTAATTCATTTTCTTTTTGTTTATTAATTGCACTTGTATCACTAAATAAGTCAAGTTGTTTAGTAATCACAGTCTTATCTTGATAGTTTTCATTAACTACATTACAAGCTGTTAAATTAATTCTTTTAATAAGTAAATCACGGTTAATAATTTTGTCATATAACTTTACAACTTCATTAGTAATAATACTAGTAGAAGATGTATAATGGTCAATATTTGTAGTACCATGGGCATGTTTAGGAATACTTCGCCCATAATTATCAGTTATTATTTCTCCATGATATAGATTAGTAATTTTCGGATCAAGTAAGTTTTCAGCATCATATCCAATAGTTAATACAAACTGATTAGAGATAAGATGTTTATCTACCAAATCAAGACTAAGACTATCTGCCATTTCTCTTACAACTAGTCTTGCTTTATTATAATCATAAGCACAATGTAATACTTGACCAGTTGAAATACTGTTTCTTAGGGGTTTATAGTTTTTGGCATCACTTATTGTACATGGCTCATAGCCCCAAGCATGATCAATTAATAATTCTGCATTTACTCCAAACAATTTAAATAATAAATCTTCATTAACTAGGGATATTTTAGCAATATCTCCCATTGTATATATATGATTATCTTCTAGTTTTTTAGCATATCCTCTACCAACTCGCCAAAAATCTGTAAGTGGTCTATGACTCCATAATTCTTTTTTATATATCTCCTCATTAAGATACGCTAGTCTAACACCATATTCATTTGGTGGCATCTTTTTAGCTATTATATCCATTGCTACTTTTGCTAAATACATATTAGTACCAATACCCGCTGTAGCAGTAATACCTGTTGTTTTATATACTTCACTAATTATTTTCATAACTAATTGCGAAGCTGTCATTTTATAAAGTTTTAAATAATTAGTAATATCACAAAATACTTCATCAATAGAATATACTAAGATATCTTCTTGGGAAATATATTTTAAATATATATTATAAATATCTGTACTATACTTCATATATAGACGCATTCTAGGCATGGCTTTAATAAAGTCTAATTCAATATTATTATTCTTTTTTATTTCTGAATCAATATATGATTTTTTAGTGAATGGATGATATTTATTATTTTTTCTTCTTTGATAATTTATTTCCTTTACTTTTTGAATAGCTTCAAATAAGCGACATCTTCCTGGCAAGCCATAAGATTTAAGAGATGGAGAAACCGCTAAACAGATTGTTTTAGCAGTTCTAGTTTCATCCGCTACGACTAAATTAGTATCTAAGGGATTTAAACCTCTTTCAATGCATTCTACTGAGGCATAAAAGCTTTTCAAATCAATACATATATATACTCTATCCATCTTCTCACCTTATATTAATATTATAGCACGATATATTTCATAGCACATAGAAAAAACTTGGATTTTTTTATCCAAGTTTTAACAATAAACTACGTTTAAAATTCTAATTATTTCTTTTTCGTTTAAAACTTTGCCTTCGCAAACTAATTTATCTTCAATTACAAGACCAGGTTTATTCTTTATATTATATTTTTGGAGTGAGGAATTACTGTCTTCTTTTATAATTTCAATTTTTTTATCTTTTAAACTTTTAATTACTTTGGTAAGATTCTTGTATAAATGTGTACCATTTTTACAATTACTTCCAACTATTTTAACTTCTATATTAATCACCTTTCTTTTGTAGTCATTTTTTCTTTCTATATCTTATATTATCACCACCTTACATTATTAATAATAATACTTATACCTTAAATAAACATTAAATATATTAAATATTTTTAAAATTTTATTTCAATATCTTTTTCTGCATATGTTCTACCACTAGGGTATTTAACTTTAAGAGTAATAGTATCTCCTACTTTCTTTTCATATAAAACATTTTTAATATCATTAACAGAATTTACTTCTGTATTATCTATTTTAGTTATAATATATCCTATTTCTAAATTATTTTTATCTGCATAACTTCCTTCAGTTATATTAGATATATAGAATCCTACTGGTAAGTTATAACCACTTACATTAGAATTATTAGTCATATATCCTTCTATCCCTAGAGTCATACCTGTAGATTCTTCTTTACCATTCATTAAATCAGTTATTAAATCTTTAACATCAGATATTGGAATAGCAAACCCCATACCTTCAATACTTGCTTCACTAGAACTACCACTTGATGAATATTTTGCTGAGTTAATACCTACAACTTCGCCTTTATTATTTAATAATGCTCCACCTGAATTACCACCATTAATAGCAGCATCTATTTGGATCATTTTATTTGTATAACCATTTGTTTCTATTTCTCTATTTAATGCACTAACAACGCCAGTTGTAACTGATTGACCATAGCCTAAAGCATTACCAATAGCAATTATACCATTACCTACCTTAAGTTCATCACTATCTCCTAATGTTGCTATTTTTATTTGACTTAGAGTATCACTATCCAAACTACTAACCTTAACAGAAATAACAGCGATATCTTTTCTTTCAGAAGTTCCAACTATTTTAGCATCAACTTCTTTATCATTAATAAATTTAACAGTTAGTTCACTTGTTTCATCTACAACATGATTATTAGTAAGTATTAGTATTTCATCATTAGAATTACTAATTATAATTCCAGAACCAGCACCTTCTACATATTGAGATTGATTACTTCCATATGAGAATGGTCCATAATACCCTGATTGAATTAATGTTTTAGAGGTTATTGAAACAATAGCGGGCATTGTTTCTTCGACAACTTCTGAAACATCAGTTATATATATACCTTCTTTAATTTTAGTATTTGTTTCTGTACTGGCTAGTGTTAAAGTATTATTCCCACTTATATTACTAAAACTTAAAACATTAAATGAGAATAATAAATAAGTACATATAACTAGTATTGATACAATACTTACCCCAATTATTATTTTATCTTTCTTTTTTTGTTCCATTTTTTTCGCCTAATTATTAATTACCTTTCCATTAACATATAATTTATATCCATTAAACTCTATATTACTATTAGTTGTATCTGCATTAACTAATTCAGTTATATAACTATCTTTAGTTAACTTAATAGTAGAACTACTATCTAGTGTTAATTTAATTGATTTAGCATCATTTGTATTATTAATCATACCTTCAAAGTAAGAATTATCACTCATATTCATCTCTAGAGTAGATATGGAATCTATAATAATATTACCTATTACATTTTGTTTAGTCATATTTAAAACTACATTACCACCGTTAGAGCCTTCTGTCCCCCATGAATCAGCCATAGCTCTTAAGAAATTACCAGAATTATCATTATTTGTAATAGTATTATTAGTAAGATTAATGATAGCACTAGTATTAGTTATATAGAATGTATCACCATTGTTAGTTATGATATTACTATTTGTTGCACTAAAAGTAGAGTCCCCTACTTCAGCATCACCACTCATTGATTGATATAAGAAAATATTTTTATAAGTAGTTGATTTACCATTTAATTTATTATTCGTATCTGTTAGTGTACAACTATTAATTGATACAGAATTTTTTCCTTCAATAACAATTCCTTCTGATGATTTAGCAGTTAATGTAGCATTGCTAACTGTAATCTTAGCAGTAGAATATATTGTGGGAGAACCTTGGCCTGTAGTTGTATAAGTTCCACCATCAACATTAACTGTACCTCCTCCACGATCAGTTCTAATAGCGGCACTTGATGTTCCTGAAGTAGTTATATCAAGATTATATGCATTCATAATTCCACCACCAGTTGTCATAATACCACCAGAGTTATCTTTACTAGTAGTAATTTTAGAGTTTTTGATAGTTATTGCTGTACCATCACTGCTTGAATTATTAGTAGTAGCAGATCCTCCATAACTAAATACACCATTAGCCCCTGTAGCATTAGTATTAACAGTTATATTATCTATAGTTAGATTAGCTTTATCTTTAGCAATTATAGCAGAGTTAGTACCATAAAAACTTGTATTATCTCCACCATTAGAATCTCCTTCTTTATTTACAGTAATATTAGATATAGTAGCCTCTACTTCTCCACTTACTAAAATAGCATTTTCATCTTTTGTAGTAGATTCATAAGTACCACTAGTAATAGTTGTATCTTCCTTTATTTCAGTTGTTGCCTTGTAAGATATATTCGTATTATTAGATTGATTATTATTAATGTCATTATGAATATTTAAATTATTATTTAATACTTTAATATTTAGATATGTCATAAGATATGTTAAGATAATAGTTATTAATACATATATTATTATTTTATCTTTATTAATAAATACTTCTTTAAATGCTTTCTTATTAAACACTGACATTACTAGATATACTATTAAGATACTTAGTATCAAACTTTCAATACCAAATATTATGTAATATACATAAGAAATATTAGCTGTATTGTTTTCTCCCTCGGGTTTAGCTGGAGGCATCTCCATGTTAGATTCATTACTTGGCTTTTCTTCATTATTTGCAGAAGCCTTATTTTCACTATTTTCTTGATTATCCCCTTCTAGCTTATCAGGGGGAGTTTCCATATTTGAATCATCTTGCTGTTCATTATCATTTAGTTTCTCAAGATGTTCTTCCCTACTCATATTAGATATCTCATTGGATGTTGTATGATCTTTAGCATAACTTAATGTATAGACCATAGAGCATCCAACAAGTCCTACTAATAAAATCATGAGTATATTCTTTAAACTTCTTTGCATTCTTTTACCTTCCTTCTATATTCATTTATATTCATTTTATTAATATTTAAACAATATTTTATTAATACATATCAGTATTCCTCCTTCATACATATTAATAATATTATCCAAAAATTAAACAAAGA
>CAZTTM010000073.1:0-5170 GCA_964616035.1 uncultured Muribaculaceae bacterium | reverse complement strand
GAGCATCCGGCTCATAACCGGGCGGTCGTAGGTTCGAGTCCTACAGGGTCCACCAAATATTTATGCAGGTGTGGCGAAATTGGCAGACGCGCTAGACTTAGGATCTAGTGGTTTATCCGTGGGGGTTCAAGTCCCTTCACCTGCACCAAATTGATAATAAATTCTAACTAGAGATAGTTAGTTTTTTTGTGCAATTTAGCACATAAAAAAGATAGAAAATACTATCTAGTTTCGTATACACTAACTTCTTTTCTATCTCTTCCTCTATTTTCATACTTAACATATCCTGACATAGTGGCAAATAAAGTATCATCAGTACCTCTTCTAACATTTTTACCAGGATGAATCTTAGTACCTCTTTGACGATATATAATAGAACCTGCTTCAATATATTCGCCATCAGCAGCCTTTGCTCCTAATCTTCTACCAGCAGAATCTCTACCATTACTTGTTGAAGATTGTCCTTTTTTATGAGCAAATAACTGTATATTAAATTCTAAGAATTTTAACATATTATTCCTCCTCATCAATAATTTTAATATTTTTAGGATATTTAATAGCTAACTCTTTTAATAAACTAATCATATTATTAAGTAGTTTATTAGTTATATCATCATTATCTAGTATATTAATAACTAATCTATCCGTATCATTTAAAACATTTATAGCATTAATATTAATAGATGATATAGCATTTATTGTACATATTACTGTAGCGCTTACAGCAGCACAAACAATATCTTTACCATACATATCATAATTAGCATGTCCCGTTATTGTAATATCCTTAGGTTTTAGTACAACTTTAATCATCTAACACCTATTTAATTTTTTTAATTTCTACCTTACTATATGGTTGACGATGTCCTTGAGCCTTTCTTGTAGACTTTTTGTTAGGCTTATATGTAAATATTCTAAGTTTTTTAGATTTTCCTTGTTTCACAACAACTCCTTCAACAGTAGAACCTTTAACATATGGATTACCTACTACACCATTAGCCATTAATACTTTATCAAAAACAACTTTTTTACCTTCTTCAGAATCTAGTTTTTCAACATAGATAATATCGCCTTCAGCAACGCAATATTGTTTTCCACCAGTTTCAATTATAGCCTTCATTCTATACCTCCTTATTATTAATATTTAAGACTCGCCCTTAAGGTGGATTATCTCACTTTTACCTCTTTAGTGCGGTTGAGTAAACAACTCGAGGTCTTAAAAACAATATAATTCTACCATAATTTACTAGCTAAGTCAATCAAAATTATAACATTTTCTCCCATAGATAAACACTAGTACATAAACTATAATAAATAAGATATTTACAATATGGAACTTTATTTTTCTTATTTTATGATGAAACAAATACATTCCAAATAATTCAAAAAAACACCCTCCAATAGCGGATAATAACAGCAAAGTTTTTTCACTTACCCTACTCTTTTTTAGCATAGCTAATATTTTATCTAAACCAAATATTAGAAGGGTTATAATATTTATTATGATAAAATATTCAACAATTATTTTATTCATTTAATCACCATGTATTGATTATATCACAAATACTTATTTTTATTATATCTTTCCTGCAGATATTTCTTTTCTGTTATATATTTATTATTGTTTTTAAATATATGACGGCAGTCTTTATACATTTCTTTATTATTATTAATAATCTTTTCTTTAGAATAATTAATGTTATATAAATATCTTTCTATTAAGAATTTGTTAAATATATAGTTTAAGTCTTTATAATAATTAATAATATTAATAATAAGAACACCTAATACTAATAATAAAGTATAATTAAAGGTATAATAGTTAATTACTAGAATAAGAATTAATGTAATAAAAGATATACCTAAAGATAATTTATTAGATATATCAAAGGGAAATATTTTATTAAGTATTAAGTTAAGTATTTTAAAGCCATCTAATGATACTATAGGTAATAAGTTAAAATATAGAATAGAGTTATTATATTTATTATATAGGTCATAGATATATTCTCTGATAAAACCATGCTTATATAATATAATTATTATAATCATATATATTGATTGAGATAATATACCGCTCAAGGCTATTAATAATTCCCGATTAATGTTAATATTTATTAAAGTATCTAATGTTGTAATTCCACCAAAAGGATATATTGTAATATTTTTTACTTTTATTTTATTTAATCTAGCCATTGTATAGTGGCCTAATTCATGAATAATAATAATAGAAGTAAATACTAATAAATCTTTAATATGACCAGTAATTACAAAACTAAAAGCAATAAAAAGATATGTATAATGAAACTCTATCATTGTTATAAATAATCCTCATAGTTTAATATTTCTCCATTTTTAGAATATACTAAATATAATTTATCATTTTTAACTTCTCCTAATAAACTTCCCGCATCAATATAATCATATAATTTAACAGAGGCAGTTTCCATATTTCCATACCAAATATCAATACCATCTTCTCCTTGAATAATAATTACATTATTATATCCCTCTTTATTTCCAATAAATACTACTAATCCACTTTTAATAACGGGGACTAAATACTCGTTATCAACCGTTAACTCAACACCATCTAAGTATTTGCTTTGACTTTTATAGTTAAGTGTATCTTTAAATACCATTTGATTATTTTGATTTTTTGTATCAAGAGGAATAATTCCACCTAAATATTTATCATATAAGTTCTTTATTTTGGCTAGAGATATATTATCTGTATAAATATTTTTAGTTATAAACTCTCTAGCACCCTCTACTTTCTTAATACTTATTGCCATAATTAAAAATATTAGTATCGATAATAATAATCTTTCACTAATATTTTTTATATATAATACAAAATTATTTTTTTTATTGCTATTCTTCTTTTTTATTTTTTCTAAGTATTTGCAAGTATCTATATTATTCATAGCATCACCTAATAATATATATGTATATTTATATATATTATGAATAATACTTATATTAACTAATTATCTTTTTTAAGAAGTCTTTACTTTTTAAGTATAATCCAGCATATCTGTCATAATATTCATCAATAAAATTATTTATTTCTTTTTTAGTATTATCAGATACATCAATTTTGCTTATTTTAGATATATCTATGTAATAAAACATTCTTAATAGTTTAATAGTTTTAATATCAACAATAAATTCATTAGTATAACATTTTTTGCAGATATATCCTCCAGCATAACTAGATATTGTTATAATATCAGTGCTACTACCACATTTACAACATTTATCTAAAATAGGTTTTATCCCCAAATAATTCAACATTTTAAGTTCTAATATATTACTTATTACTGTTGGATCATATAAATCATTTATTTTTATTAAAGCTGCTATATAATCAGCATATATTTGTTTATTATTATCATTTTTTACTACTTGAACTATTAAATCAGTAAGATATAGAGCATATCCTGTTAAAATTATGTCCTTCTTAATATTTTTAAAATTATTAATTATATCTACATCTAATAGATTAGATAACTTACCGCTTTTATATTCTAAATAAAATATTCCATAAGTTAGTTTATCACTAACACCTGATAATGGACTTTTAATTTTTTTACTACCTCTAGAGATAACACCAATGATACCTAATTCTTTAGTATATATATTTAATATTTTACTGGATTCTTTATAATCAACAGTGCTTACAATTATTCCTTCTAACTTCACAATATTATTCCTTTGCTTTGGCTTTTATATATTGTAAATAATATTTTATCTCACCAGTTTGTTTAAATAATTCCCAATATTCTTTTTTCATGAACTATCCACCTCTTATTATATATTGAGTTGTTTCTAGTTATTTTATACTTAATTATTAAATTCTTTATAGCCTAGTTCATTTAAGAAGCTTTCTTTATCACGCCATTTAGGAATTACTTTAACATAAAGTTCTATATATACTTTAGTATTAAACATGCTTTCTAATTCTATTCTACTTCTTCGTCCAATTTCTTTTAGCATACTTCCTTGCTTACCAATAATAATTTTTTTTAAGTTTTCTCTATCTAGCACTATTAAAACATTAATACTTAATAAGTCTTTAGTTTGTTTTATATTTTCAACAATACAAGTAATGCTATGAGGTACTTCTTCTTCTGTTAAATTAAGTATTTTTTCTCTTACTATTTCACTAATTAGAAAATTAGTAGATACATTAGTATATGTTTGATCATCATAAAATTTAATATTATCTGGAAGATATTTCTTTAATACTTCTTTTAATCTATCAACGTTATCCTTTTTTATAGCGGATACGGGTACTATTTCTTCAAAATTATATAAATCTTTATATTCACTAATTTTCTCTAATATTTTTTCTTTTGGTAATAAATCTATTTTATTAATTACTAATATTACTGGTTTATTAGCATTTTTTAATACTTCAATAATAAACTTATCTCCACCACCAAGAGATTCAGTAATATCTACTAAAAACAAGATCACATCAACATCATTAATAGTAAAATATGCTTGCTTATTTAATACTTTACCTAATCTATTTTTAGGTTTATGGATTCCCGGAGTATCAACAAATATCATTTGAACTTCTGAGTCAGTATAAATACCTTGTATAATATTTCTTGTTGTTTGAGGTTTGTTTGAAGTTATGGCTATTTTTTTTCCAATTAAGGCATTAAGCAAAGTCGATTTCCCAACGTTAGGACGTCCAACTAGAGATATAAAACCGCTTTTCATTTCTTAGCCTCCTCTAAATCATCATTATCAAAGGGATATGGACATATTTCAGACACTTTATGTTTTTCTTCTTCACCCAAGTTATTCATAAAAATTATCTCATCATTTGGTTTAAAAAACTCGCATATAACTTGTCTACATATAAAACAACTACTACTTATTTTAGGACTATCACACATAACATATAACTTTTTAAAGTCCCCCATACGATATCCTTCACTTACTGCTTTAAATATAGCTACTCTCTCAGCACATACTGTAGCACCATAAGATGAGTTTTCAATATTAACTCCATCATAACTTTTACCATCTTTTAATACTACTATTGAACTTACTCTAAACTTAGAATAAGGACTATAGGAATTATTTAATAATTTAAGTAATCTATCTTTCATACTTACCTCCTTATTTAACTTCTATCTAAATTATACAATAC
>CAZTTM010000072.1:0-5452 GCA_964616035.1 uncultured Muribaculaceae bacterium | reverse complement strand
ATGATAAATTAAGTGAGGAAGAAAAATCCGGATTACTTAAAGAATCATGGCGTATCAACTTTAGAGCAAAACCTCCTACGCCGGAAGAGTTTTTAACTGAGAAGTATTTAGGACCAACTGCGAAGACTCTTTATCCTAGAGTAAGAAAAGTTTTTACTGATTTTCTTGACCCTAATAGCGTTGCGAGGAACTTAGTTCTTTATTGCCACATAGGCTTTGGCAAGAGTTTCTGTTCTTCCATGGCGTTATTATACATTGCCACATGTGTTTCTCTAATGCGAGACCCTTATAAATATTTTGGTCTTTCTCCAGCGACACTTCTTTGTATAATGTTAATATCCTATTCTCTTAGAAAATCTAGAGAAGTTCTTTTGAAGCCTTTTAATAATATGATGGAAGCTTCACCTTACTTTATTCGTGTACCTAGACAAGATGCAATGAAACAGTTAAAAGAGGAATTTAAAAATAAAGATACTGTTGAAAATCTTTATTACACAACTGCTGACCCAGATTCAGATTTTGTTTTTGACTCTGGACTTTGTATTAAAACGAATTCTTCAGTGGCTGGTCTCCTAGGTGTATCTGCAATTGCAATTTGCCTGAGCGAAATTTCATTTTATACTGATGCAGGTAAAGCATTATATAGCAAAGAATTAGTTATAACAAAAACAGGAATAATGCAAATTAATGACGTAAAAGTACATGACTTTGTTTTATCCCCCAATGGTGAATTTACTGAGGTTGTTGCTATTCCTTGGGAGGGGGAGGATGACCTTTATGAGATTACTGTAGAAGATGGTAGAACTGTAAAATGTAATCTTGACCATCTATGGAAAGTAACCTTTTGTGATATGGAAGGACTTATTCAGAATACCGTGGTTTCTACTAGATTTATGATAGAACATCCGGAATATGAGTTCAGTATTTATGAGTATCCAACAGAACGACTTTAATATTAAATAATCCGAATAAACCTCTTTCTTTCCTTGCAACTAATTAAATATGATTATATACAATTGCAATTTCTGTGGAAATGAATTTAAAGTGAGAGGTTCAAGGGAATTATCCCCCTTGTTACAAGTGTGTTCAGAATGTAGGAAGAAAGACCCTCAAAAGATGCATGAATTAAAAGTGCAATCTGATAGGATTAAAAAAGCAGAGAGGGATAAATATTGGGCAGAGCACCCTGAAGAATATAAGGAGCATCTCCGTTTAAGAAAAGAAAAAAGTGAAAAAACAAAAATAGAAAAATATGGGTCTCTTGAAAATGCAGAGAAAGCTAGAATGCAAAAGCAACTTGAGACTATGAAACAAAGATATCCAGATGAAGACTGGGAGAATATTACTAACCCCAGTCAGGTTACTTTTGTCAAAAAGAAAATAAGTGACAATATGCAAAATTATACTCCAGAATTCTATAAAGAGCGTCAGAGAAAAGCTAATCAAACAAAAATTGAACTTCATGGCTCTTTAGAAAAAGCGTATGAAGAAATGACATCTAAGTTAAGACAGACTAGCTTGGAAAGATACGGGGTAGAAAGCTATGCAAAAACAGAGGAAAATAAACAAAAGCATAGAGATGCTTTTGCTAAGAAAGTAGAAGAAAACCCTAACTATTATAAAGAAAGATACCAAAAAGCTGAGGAAACTAGAATAGAGAAATATGGGTCTCTTGAGGAAGCATTCTCTCAAGCAATTGCGAAAGCGAAACAAACCAATTTAAAAAAATATGGTGTAGAGAATTATGCACAAACAGAAGAGTCCAGACAACATATGAAAAAGCTTAATGCAAAATTCATTGAAGAAGACCCAGATTTTTGGAGGAAAAGAGATGAAAAAAGTAAGCAAACTAGAATAGAGAAATATGGGTCTCTTGAGGAAGCAAACAGACAAGCTCTTGAAAAAAGACAAAAAACATGTTTAGAAGTTTATGGTACTCTTTCCCCTTTACAGAATGAGGAAGTAAAAGAAAAAATAAAAAATACTTGGATGAACCTTTATGGTGTAGATAATCCATCAAAGGTAAAGGCTACACGGCAAAAAGCACACGACACAATCATTGAAAGATATGGTGATTGGAAAAATACTCGAACCTCTGAAAGTAGACGACTTCAAAAACAAAAAACTGAGGAAGAAAACCTCAGAAAATATAAGGAAATAGACTTTAAAAAACTAGGTTTTAAATACTTTGAAAAAGATAATAAACCTTGGGTGAAATGTCTTAATTGTGGAACAGAATTTGAATTAGTTATACCTCCGTCACAAATACTTAGACTTCATTGTTTCAAGTGTAATCCTATTCAATATGGGTCTATTTTAGAAAAGGATATTGTTAATGATATTGTAAATTTAGGTATAGATAGGTCAGAAATTATCTGTAATTCAAGAAAAATTATAGATGGAAAGGAACTTGACATCTATATTCCTAAATACAATATTGCTATTGAATATGACGGTAGTTATTGGCATAATAGTGAAAAAAGAGACAGTAATTATCATATAAGTAAAACTTTAAGTTGTGCAAGCAAAGGAATCCGACTTATACACATTTTTGATGAGGAATTCTATGGTAATTATGACCTTATGATGGCAACACTTAAAAAAGCATTTAATCTCTGTGAAACAAGAATTGGTGCTCGTAAGTGTGAAATAAGAAATCTTGATAATGAAACTTATAAAGAATTTTTGGAGGACAACCATTTTCAAGGGTATGCTCCTGCTAGTGTTAAAATAGGATTAATCTACAATGAGGAACTTGTAGCTTGTATGTCTTTTACTAAACCCAGAAATTCCGTAGTCGCAGAATGGGAATTGTGTAGATATTGTGAAAAGTCAGACATTGTTATTTTTGGTGGAAAGCAAAAGTTATTAAGTTACTTTGAACGAGTATATAATCCGTCTTCTCTTATTACATACTGTGACTTCCGATGGTTTGATGGTAAGAGTTGTTTAGATTTAGGATTTAAATTTAAGGAAAGAACAGAACCTTCGTATAAATATTTTTTATGCGACGGTAAATATAATTTCCAGTCAAAGAACCTTTTTCAAAAATCCAAAATGAAGGATATTCCTAATTTTAAGTTTGATGAGTCTTTGTCAGAATGGGAAAATATGAAAAATAATAACTATTTTAGAATCTTTGACTGTGGTGAAATGGTATATATAAAGGAATATAATAATGGCTAAAGTTGTAAGTATAAAAAAAGTGGGAGAAAATGTACACCAAAAATGCATAAGAGTTGCTAATCCTGATGGTTTATTTGTTTTAGCTAACGGATTAGTAACACACAATTCCCCAGAGTATGTCATGAGAATCTATAATGACTCTCGTGGACGTGTTTGGTCAAGAATGAAAGGAAACTATTATGGGCGTACAATTATAGACTCCTCACCTAACTCCCTTGTTAATCCCATAGATGATTGGATTGTAAATGAGGCAAGTAAAGACCCTACAAACATGATAATATCTGGCTCTGTATGGAAGTGGGACCCTAATACCTATAAACCCGAATTTGACGCTGGTAATATATTTAAAGTCTACACTGGTGGTAAAGGTCAACCCCCAAGAATACTAGAATCTGATGACCCCTTGTTAAAAGACAAGGATGCTGATAAATCTAAAATAATTGATGTACCTAATAGTATGAAACAATTATTTATAGACGACCTTAATAAAGCGTTAAAAGACCAAGCTGGAATTCCTACAGGTGCCGCAGACAATATTATTTCTGACTATAGCATTATTGAAGACATGTTTAAAAATAATCTCCGAAATATATACACAAATATTATAGCTCCATCGTCTGAAAGTCCTAATAACTTAATCTGGAATCAAATAAAGGATACGTTCTTTAAAAATGTAGCTGGAAATTATGAGTATTATTACCTTCCAAAGATACCTAGGGTTATATCAATAGACCAGTCGTATGCTACGGATATAACATCAATTTCTATGGCACATATAGAAAGGTTAAAAGATGAAGGTGACAATATGTATGTTATAGATTTTACTATAGCTATCGTACCTACACTTGACAAGATTAACCTTGAAGCTATAAGATGTTTCATAGAGGATTTGAAGAATATAGGACACTTGAATATCACGGCAATTTCATTCGACCAGTTCCAGAGTGAGGTTACAATACAGAACCTAGAGCGAGATGGATTTAATGTACAGAAATTGTCCGTCGATAGAACAACCGGACCCTATCTTAACCTCATAGCTCTCATGAACCGTAGACAAGTTGCTGTAGGTAGAAATATTTTCTTAAAGAATAACTTGAAGTGCTTACACATGGCTTCTTCGGGTAAATCTGGAAAAATGAAAATAGACCATGATGCAAGTAGAGCACAGGTAACAATTGGTGATAGCTCATGGAATACTTCATTTATGGGTTACTTCGGAAAAGATGTTAGTGACTCTGTATCCGCCGTGGTTGAGCTGTGCACAAAAGAGTTTACCGTGCCACAGGTTAATTGGACAGGTGGACCGACTAAAGATGCTATGGATATAAGTAAGGATAAACAGTCTGCTATGGAGAAGACTAAGAATCTAATGAAAAATATGGGGATACGGATATAATTGTCATGACCACAGAACAATGGACAGAATATCAATATCTTAGCTGGCTGAAAGCAGAATTAGGTATGCTAGAACCAAACCAAGAAGCTATGCTAAGTTATCTTAAAGGAATGATAGGAGACTAATTAGCTATGGCTAAAACATTAAAAGACTTAGAAGATATAATTAGGAGAAGAACTTTAGAAATATTTAATAGGGAACTTGAACACCCTTCTGAAAAATGGATGAGAACTCTGCAATTATATTTTGCTGATGATGTCGAGGACACTAATGATGAAGATTGGGAGTACAACGTTGTTAAAGAGCTTACTGCTTCTTTTGTTACTAAATTCCGTAAAGAAATCACAGGATTATTCCAGAATAGCGATACATTAAGGATATATGATTGCTCACTTGAAGATGTGATTTCTTTAAAGGAAGAATTCCTTATTAAGAAATTTCCAGAGCCAATAGAAAATTATAAAGAGCAAATAAATAAGGATATCTTTGTTTCTTGGTTTGCCAAGCATATAAAAGAAAAGGATTATAATTCTTTGCTCAGAGATATTATAGAATTCTCAGAAATGCCTTCAGCTACAGTAGAATTATTTTCTACAGTCAGAAGGTTAATAGAAAAGAACTTTGATACCCTATATGATTTTGTAGGAACTTCAGAAGTGGAATCTCCGATGAAGATTATGACGAGGGTTTTGATGAATCCTTAGAAATTAAGCATAAAAGAAGACTCAGATACTAATAGCAAATCCCCCATAGAAAAAGGGGGATTAATTATTTCAACTCAATCTTTCTTGATTTGCTTTATTCATTTCTTGGACAAAGTCAATCATTTTCTTTACTGTATGAAATTCCAGTTCCATGACCTCACTGTAT
>CAZTTM010000071.1:3603-5460 GCA_964616035.1 uncultured Muribaculaceae bacterium | reverse complement strand
CTAATTCAGTACCAGGTTTACAGAAAAATTCTAATTCCATTTGTTCAAATTCTCTAACTCTAAATATAAAATTACCTGGTGTTATTTCATTTCTAAAGCTTTTACCTACTTGCCCAATTCCAAATGGTACTTTTAAACGCATACTACGTTGAACATTTAAAAAGTCAACAAATATTCCTTGAGCAGTTTCTGGTCTTAAATATACTGTACTTTTATTATCTTCAGTTACCCCTTGAAATGTCTTAAACATTAAGTTAAACTTTCTAATTTCAGTATAATCTAATTTACCACATTTAGGGCAAACTATTTTATGTTCTTTAATATAATCAATAAGTTCACTATCACTCATAGCACTAGCTTCACTACATCCATCATCCTCTACTAATTTATCAGCACGATATCTTGTCTTACAATTTTTACAATCTATTAATGGATCTGAAAATGTAGTAATATGTCCTGATGCATCCCATGTTTTAGGATTCATTAATATAGCAGAATCTAATCCTACATTATTAACATCTTCTTGTATAAACTTCTTCATCCAAGCATTTTTTAAGTTCTTTTTAAGTTCTACTCCTACTGGTCCAAAATCCCAAGTATTAGCAAGTCCTCCATATATTTCACTTCCTTGAAATATAAAACCATATTGTTTACAATAATTAACCATATCTTCCATTTTAATTTCTTTCATATTCTTCACCTTTCTTTAAAACAATAAAAAGATTCTTTATATTATAAGGACGAAGTATTCCGCGGTTCCACCTTACTTATTCATAAAAGAATCTCTTTATATATATAGCTCCCAGTTTCCAAGCTGATCATCACTTTTTAAAACTATCTAAATTATAGCATTATTTATATTCAATATCAAGTAATTATTTTCTAAAATTACAAATATTACATACTAAGCCATCTTTCTTTTCTACTAAATTAGTATGACAATTAGGGCATAATTCAATAGATGGTTTATCCCAAGTAGCATAATCACATTTAGGATAATTATTACATCCATAGAATATTTTTCCTCTTTTAGTTTTCTTTTCCACTACTTTACCATTACATTTAGGGCAATCTATTACTTCAACTACTTGTTTCTCTGGTTTATCATTTTTAATATATTTACATTCTGGATAATTAGAACATGCAATAAACTTACCATACTTACTTCTTTTAATAACTAGATTATTACCACAGTTAGGACACTTCTCTCCAGTTTCTTCAGGATCAGTTTTTTTCATCTGTTTAAAAGCATCCTCTACCTTAGGTTCAAACTCTTGATAAAATCTATCTAATAATTTAACACTTTCTAATTTACCATCAGCTATTTTATCTAAATCATCTTCCATTTCTTTAGTATAATCAACATTAATAATATCTTTAAAGAACTCTTGTAATTTATCAGTAGTTTCTATAGCAACTTCCGTAGGCACAAACTTTTTGTCTTCTACTTTAACATAATCTCTTTCATTTAATGTTTCAATAATTTTAGCATATGTAGATGGTCTTCCAATACCTAGTGTTTCCATTTCTTTAATTAATTTACTTTCTGTATATCTACTAGGTGGTTTTGTTGTATGCTCTGAATAGTTTATTTCATTAGATATAACTTCTTTATGTAATAAACTATCTAAATTAGGTAATTCTTTATCATTTACATCCTCATACTCAGCATATACTTTTAAATAACCATCAAATACTAATACTTGACCAGTTGTTTTAAATATATAATTATTATTATTTAAGCTAACACTAGTAGCCTCCACAATAGCATCCTTCATTAATGAAGCAAGTGTTCTATAATATATCATTTCATATAATTTATATTCATCTTTTGTTAAATAATCTTTAACACTACTT
>CAZTTM010000071.1:0-3593 GCA_964616035.1 uncultured Muribaculaceae bacterium | reverse complement strand
TTTCTTAACATATCCAAGATAATCTTCTCCATAATTACTACTAATATAAGCATAAGCGCTTTTAACAAACTCATCCGATAATCTTACTGAATCAGTTCTCATATAAGTAATTAAACCAACTGTTTCATCCTTTAAAGTAATACCTTCATATAACTTTTGAGCAATACTCATTGTTTTCTTAGAAGTAAATCCTAACTTAGTTGAGGCATCTTGTTGTAATGTAGAAGTAATAAATGGATACTTAGCCTTTCTATTTTTCTTTTGCTTATCTATATTATCAATAATAAACTTATTACTTAATTTATTTAATATATCTTTAGCTTCTTCTTCACTTTTTATTTCTACTTTACTATCATTATAACTATCTAATTTAGCATCAAAATTATCAAATAAAGCCTCTATCTCATAATATTTTTCCGACTTAAAAGCCATAATCTCTCTTTCTCTATCAACAATTAATTTTAAAGCAACACTCTGTACTCTACCAGCAGATTTACCTCCTGTTTTAGATTGCATTAATTTACTTAATCTAAAACCAATTATTCTATCTAATATTCTTCTAGCTTCTTGAGACTTAACTAAATCCATATCTATTTTTCTAGCATGCTTAAAAGAATTTAAAATAACATCCTTAGTTATTTCATTAAATACTATTCTTTCATAATTATTATCATTTAACTTTAAAGTATCATATAAATGCCAACTTATAGCTTCTCCTTCCCTATCAGGGTCGGTTGCTAAATATACATAATCACTATCTTTTATATCTTTCTTTAAAGTATTAACTAATTTACTTTTTCCTTTAATTATTTTATATTCAGGTTTAAAATTATGATCAACATCTACTCCTAAACCAAACTTACCACTAGTAGTTAAATCCCTAATATGGCCAAGTGAAGATACAACCTTATAATCATTTCCTAAATATTTTTCAATAGTCTTACTCTTACTAGGAGACTCCACTATTACTAATTTTTTAGTCATATCATTATTCCTTTCCTGCTTAATTATATACTAAATACTATATCTATTGTCAAGTAAATTAACTATATTTTCATAAATTTAATCATATATATATGTAGAGGTGTTATCTAATGAAAAATGTTATTAATTATTTCTATAACTTAAATATTACTGAATTAACTAAGAAAGATAATATTTATTCTTTTTATAAAAATGATGAATTATACTACTTATATATATATAATAATAATATAAAAACTATTAATTTAACTATAGATATAAATAATTCTTTAAAGAAAGATACCCTTATTCATGAAATAATAGTTAATAAAGATAATTCAATAATTACCTACTATAATAATATTCCTTATATATTATGTAAAATAAATATTAATATTAATAAGCCAATATCTTTAGGAGAAATAAGTTATTTATCAAGTAGAACAATAAGTACAAATAGTAAAATTACATATCATAGTTGGCAAGAATTATGGAGTATTAAAATAGATTATTTAGAAAAAGTAATTAATGAAAATGGTAAGAAGTATCCTATTATTGTAAATAGTTTTAATTACTTTGTAGGCATGGCAGAAAACGCTATTAGTTATTATAATAATTTATCTAATAAAACAATTGATAATAGCTCCTTAGTAATTAGTCATAGAATAATTAATATTACTGATACAGTATTATCTATATATAATCCTGTTAACATTATTATTGATCATAAAACAAGAGATATTGCTGAGTATATTAAATACTCTTTCTTTAATAATAATACTAATATATTTAAAGAATTAGATATATATTTTAAATATAATTATTATACAAAAGATGATATAGTAATGCTTCTAGCAAGAGTATTATATCCAAGTTTTTATTTTAATATGTATGAAGATATTATGGTTAATAGTAAAGAAGAAAAAATTATTACAAATATTACTTGTAAGTTAGAAAATTATGAACTATATTTAAATAAAGTATTTAAATATTTTAATAAGTTTTATAATATACCTATTCCTGAGTGGTTAAACAAAAGCAATAATTAAAAAAGAGATTATATAATTTAATCCCTTATTTATACTTATCTTATAATAAACTACTATTAATAATCTTGCCTATCTCTTATGAATGGTGGAATATCTAAGTCATTAACTCCATCATTAGCAACTCCATCAGCCTTATCTTTATACATATCTTCTCTTTTAGCAGAATTGAAATTATGATATAAAGGTTCACTATCATTTTCAAATCCTGTAGCAATAACAGTTACTATTACTTCATCATTTAAGTTTTCATTAATTACCGCTCCAAATATTGTATTAATATCAGTATTAGCAGCAGTTCTAATAATTTCAGCAGCTTCTTCTACTTCAAATAATGTAAGTGAAGTACCACCAGTGACATTGATTATAGCATCTGTAGCACCATTAATAGAAGTTTCCAATAATGGAGATGATACAGCTTGTTTAGCAGCCTCTACTGCTCTATTTTCACCAGAACCAACACCAATACCAATCAAAGCATTACCTCTATCTTTCATAACGGCCTTAACATCAGCAAAATCTAGATTTACTAAACCTGCTACTGCAATTAAATCAGAGATAGATTGTACACCACGATGAAGTACATTATCAACTTCACGAAAAGCCTCTAACATAGGTGTTGACTTATCAATTAATTCTCTTAAGCGATCATTAGGAATGACAATCAAAGTATCAACATGTTTTTTTAATTCATCTAATCCTGCTACTGCTTGATCCATTCTTTTCTTACCTTCAAAGCTAAATGGTTTAGTAACAATACCAACTGTTAAAGCACCAAGTTCTTGAGCAATTTCTGCAATTACTGGTGATGCTCCTGTACCAGTACCACCACCCATACCACAAGTGACAAAAACCATATCAGCACCTTTTAGAACTTCTTCAATTTCACTCTTACTTTCTAAAGCAGCCTCTCTACCTATTTCTGGATTAGCACCTGCTCCTAAACCATCCGTTAATTCATTACCAATTTGCAACTTTATTGGAGCAAGTGAATTATTTAATACTTGTAAATCTGTATTAGCAACAATAAAATCTACCCCTTTTAAACCAGAATCAATCATTCTATTTACGGCATTACATCCACCGCCACCTACTCCTATTACTTTTATCTTTGCTAATTGATCCATTTCTAAGCCAAACATATTATTCATTATTCTTCCTCCTTATTTTTAATCCTTATTTTTAATAAAGTTCTTAAACATTTTTCCTATTACATCTATATTATCTTTCTTCAACCTACTATCAGGTTTAATAAGTAATTCTTCATCAGTTTCACTAATCATTGAATATTCTTTCCCACGAACATCCATCTTATCAATAAAATATTTTATCATACCAAGTGCTGTAGTATATTTATTATCCCTAACACCTATTGTATCAATCTTATATACTATAGTACCTTTACCAAATACTTCCGTAATTAAATTCTTAAAAGATTTAATTTCTGTAAGCCCACCTGTAATAATTATATAATCAATTTCTTGTTTTGTTAAGAGCAAAATCTGTTTTTTTGCAAAATTTAATATTTCTACTAATCTACTCATAACTACTTCAGTAACTTCTAATTGATTTAATTTATTTATT
>CAZTTM010000070.1:0-5486 GCA_964616035.1 uncultured Muribaculaceae bacterium | reverse complement strand
TACCTAAAATCTGATATTTTGGTAGGTAATACTCGTACTAGAAGCGGTCCCCATAATGAAGAACCATCTATGCATTTAAGTGATAATTTAAAAAAATATGGTTTTAAAATATTAAGATTAAAAACCGGAACACCACCACGCATAGAGAGAGATAGTATTGACTTTTCTAAGACTAAAGAAGAAAAAGGTGATGACATACCATACACTTTTGGCCATTATACCCATCATCAATATGATGTAAATAAACAATTGCCATGTCATTTAATCTATACTACGCCAACTACTCATCAGTTAATAAAAGATAATCTATCAAAGTCTAGCATGTATGGAGGATTAAATGATATTACCGGAGTTGGACCAAGATATTGTCCATCAATTGAAGATAAGATTGTTAGATTTAGTGATAAAGAAAGACATCAATTATTTTTAGAGCCTGAAAGTTTATATTATGATGACATTTATTTACAAGGATTTTCAACAAGTATGCCAAAAGAAATTCAAGAGAAAATGGTTCATAGTCTACCAGGATTAGAGAATGCCAAGATTTTAAGATATGCTTATGCCATTGAGTATGATGCCATTTATCCAACACAATTACATGCTTCACTTGAAACTAAAGTATTAAAGAACCTATTTACAGCAGGTCAAATAAATGGTACAAGTGGCTATGAAGAAGCAGCCTGTCAAGGACTAATTGCGGGAATTAATGCTTCACTTAAATTAGAAAATAAAAATCCTTTAATCTTAAAAAGAAATGAAGCATATATAGGAGTATTAATTGATGACTTAATAACAAAAGGAACAAATGAACCATATAGATTATTAACATCTAGAGCTGAATACCGTCTTCTTCTACGACATGATAACGCGGATTTAAGATTAACTGAGTATGGAAGACAAGTAGGTCTAATTAATGATAACACATATAAGATATTTGAAGAAAAGAAGAAAGCCATAAATGAATTATTTGAATATTTAAAAACTGCAAAAATAACCCCTTCAAATAACGAAAAGTTAAAATTACTAGATACAAAATTATTAAAAGATGGTATTTCTGCTTATGAATTACTAAAAAGGCCAGAAATATCTATTGAAAAGTTAAAGGAACAAAATTTAATAACAAGTTCATATTCAAAAGAAGTAGAAGAACAGGTTGAAATTCAAATAAAGTATGAAGGATATATAACTAAGGTAGAAAAAGAAGCCGAAAAAATGCTAAAATATGAAGAAAAGAAAATACCTAAAGATATTAACTATGATAATGTTCAAAATCTAGCAAGTGAAGCACGACAGAAATTAAAAAATGTTAACCCTACTTCTATTGGACAAGCATTAAGAATATCTGGTGTTAATCCTGCAGATATTTCAATATTAATGGTATATTTAAGGAAAAAATATAATGAATAAGACTGAATTTATAAATGAATTAAATAAAATAGGCATTACCTTATCAGAACATCAGTTAAATCAACTAGATAAATATTATAAAATGCTAGTAGAATATAATAGGAATATAAACTTAACAGCTATTACTGATTATAACCAAGTTTTCTTAAAACATTTTTATGATAGTCTAACAATAACAAAAGTTATAAAGTTAACCAATCAAAAAGTATGTGATATTGGTACTGGTGCTGGATTTCCAGGAATTGTTTTAAAAATAGTGTATCCAAATCTAGAAATTACCCTAGTAGAATCACTAACGAAAAGATGCATCTTCCTTAATGAAGTAATAAAAGAATTAAATTTAAAAGGAATCACGGTAGTTAATCAAAGAGCAGAAGAATTTAGCAAAAATAAGATAGAATATTTTGACATTATAACATCACGAGCCGTTGCAAAATTGAATATTTTACTAGAATTATCTATCAAATCATTAAAAATAGAAGGTTATTACATAGCATTAAAAGCCAATATTGATGATGAGATAAGGAATATATCTACTTGTTTAGCTAAATTAAATGCCTCACTAGATAGCATTACAACCTTCAATTTACCAATTGATAATAGTCTACGAAATATTATAAAAATAAAAAAGGATAGTCCAACTTCATCATCATACCCAAGAAGATATAATGAAATAAAAAAGAAACCATTATAGAAAATATTAATTTATACTAGTTATTTACTAAAATAATAATTTAAATAAATTAATATTTTTTTATTGTAAAATGAAATTATTTAGTGTATTATTAATATAGGAAAGAATAGGAAGTGGTCAACCATGACATTATCTAGTCAGGTTATCCAACTTAATATAAGTGATATATTGTCTAATAAGAATCAACCACGAAAAATATTTGATTCAAATGCATTAGATACATTGTGCGAGTCAATTAATAAATATGGAATAATTCAACCGCTTATAGTAAGAAAGATAAATGATAAATATGAAATAGTATCTGGTGAAAGGCGCTATCGAGCAGCCAAGAAAAATGGTATGTTAACAGTACCAGCACTGGTTGGAGAATTTAATGATGTAGAATGTATGGAACTATCATTAGTAGAGAATCTTCAAAACAAAAGCCTTAATCCTTTAGAAGAAGGAAAAGCATTCAAAAAAATCTTAGATACTTCAAATATGACTATAGAAGATTTAGAGAAAAACACTAGTGTATCAAAAGATAGAATACAAGAAAAAATAAAATTATTAGATTTAGATAAAGAAGTACAAAAAGCTTTATTAAAAAATGACATATCCGAATCGCATGCTAAACTTTTATTAAAACTAGACTTAACTAAACAAATAGAGGTTCTAAACAAAATAATTAAAGATAAATTACCAGTAAAAGAGACAAGTGACTATATAAATAGTATATTAAAAAATGAGGTAAATGAAATGAATAGTAATATGTCATCAGCATTAAGTAATTTAAATATAGATAGTAAACCGTCAAATATATTTAATGATGAAATAAATGTAATTGAAAAGAGGAATGATAATATGAATAATAATCAAAATATGTTTTTTGGAAGTAATTTTCAGTCATTAGAAAATCAATCAGTAAATATGAATACTCAAACAAATAATAATATAAATCAAAATCAGCAAGTTGGAATAAATAGTAATCAAGTAGGTTCAATGATAAATATTCCAACTCCATCATTTGCAACAAGCCCAATACCTGCACCAAATAGTTATGTAGAGCCTACCCCAGTTGTTCCACCTACTCCAGTAGATGTGCCTAGTATGACATATCAAACACCAATTATGCCAAATCAAGAAAGTCATGAAACAGCACCGCAAGAACAACCAATCCCAGTAAATCCATTCATGAATTTAGAAAATTATAATAGTGCTCCACAGCCAGAGCCACAACCAGTTTCTGCACCAGAAAATAATCAATTTATGGCATCCCCTCAACAAGCATCAAGTATAGAACAACCTATTAGTAATCAAGAATTAAATAACCAATTTACAAATCCAGTACCACCTGTAAATCCATTTGCTACCCAATCTATGACAAATACTGCACCTACTCAAACTCCTTCAGTACTTGAAAATAACCCTTTCATGTCCACTCCTCAACCAGCAGTTAATACAGGACAATCAATGCCATTTATGGAGCAGCCAGCTAATACTTCTACCCCAACATCAATGCCAGAACTAAACAATAATATAGTTCCCAATCCATTTGCATCCCCAGTGCAATCAATGCCTACAGCGCAGCAAACTATGACCGATGTTCAATTAGATAATGCTATATCAGAAGTAAGAATGGCTGTTAAGAATTTAGAAAATCGCGGAGTAAAAGTTAAATTGGTAGAAAACGATTTAGGTACATCATATCAAATAGTAGTAGAAATTCAAAAATAAAACAAAAGAATAGAATGAAAATAAAGTTCTATTCTTTTTTATTACTTTCAGTATCTTCTTTAAAAGTAGCATCTAAATCATAACTAACATATTGTGAAGTAGGTTCAGTTCCCTTTATAAAGTAAAACATCTTTGAATTTTCTGTATCTTCTTCTGCTAGCGTGCCAGTGATAGGATCTACCAAAACACCAACAATATTACTAGGAACACTATACCAACTATTGTCTTTATCTTTTAAAAATATTTCCATAGTATCTATCCAAACGTTTTTATGCAAGTAATAATCATTGGCGTCAATCTTTCTATTGTCATCATATCCTGTCCATATTCCCAGAACAACATTTTTATTATAGCCAATTATTAACATATCACTATCAGTAGTACCAGTTTTAATTGAATATTTATGAGTAATTTTAGGTAGTAAACTAATTAATGTTGGATAATTATAACTAATAAAAGCAGTATCATAAGTAGAAGTTAACATTTCACTCAATATATAAGTTAAACTAGGATTCAATATTAAATCTTTTTTTTCTTTATATTCATATATTATATTTCCCTTACTATCCTCTACCCTCTTTATAAAATGAGAATCAATCTTATATCCTTGACTAGCAAAAGCACCATATCCACATACCATTTCCATTAAACTTATTTCTTTAGTACCAAGTGCTAATGAAGGAATAGCAGACATACTACTATAAATACCTAATCTATTAACCATATTAACCAGTGTGTCTTCCCCTAAAAACAGATGTGTTTTAACCGCAAAAATATTATCAGAGTAAGCAATAGCTGCGGTCATTGACAAGGGACCATTTGCATAATAATCATTATAATTTTTAGGTGAATAAGTTTTATTATTGGCAAAGTAAAAAGTAGTTGCTTCGCTTATAAAAGAGGATGCTGAAGTAAATCCACTTTCTAAGGCTGCATAGTAGAGAAAAGGTTTCATAGTAGAGCCAACTTGTCTTTTTGCCTTAATCGCCCGATTATATTGACTTTTACTATAATCAGTCCCTCCCAATAAAGCCATGACTTCCCCATTATCTGGATTAATCATTATTCCTGCTAATTGTAATTCACTCCCCTCTTTTATATTATTTTTTACCGAATTTTCTAAAGATACTTGTGCATCTTTATCTAGTGTTGTGTATATTTTTAAACCACCAGTCTTTATTAATGAACTAGGAATAGATTCAATATCATTTAGTTCCTCAATAACAGCATCCCTATAATACAATAAAGAAGTAATATCATTATTATTAGCTTTCCCAACATATTCTAAAACTGTATTATAAGCTATTCCTTTTTCATTCTCAGTTATTTTATTATTTTTTACCATTAAATCTAATACAATATTCTGCCTTTTTTTAGCATTTTCTTCATTATTAATTGGTGATAATTTAGCTGGTGCCTGAGGAATACCTGCTAGCATACTAGCTTCTGCTAAAGTTAAATCACTAGCACTTTTATTAAAATAGTACCAAGAGGCATTCTCTATTCCAAATATTCCTCCATAATTAATAGTATTTAAATATCCCTCTAATATTTCATCTTTAGTATAATGTACTTCTAACTCAACAGCTAATAAAGCTTCGTCTATTTTTCTTTTCCAAGTTTTATCATAATTTAAAAATAAATTTCTAGCATATTGTTGCGTAATAGT
>CAZTTM010000069.1:0-5491 GCA_964616035.1 uncultured Muribaculaceae bacterium | reverse complement strand
AACTTATTAAAATCATTTAAGAGTTTAGTAAGTTCTAGTTCTGATGAAATTGCGGCAGTTAATATCACAGAAGATTCATTTACAAGAAATGTTAATAATAGACTATATATGTATGAAGGAGAAGTCTTAAATATATCTACAGCGGAAAATGTTAATGCTTCTGGTGCTTATGGTACTGTTTATGGAATGACTTTTTATGGTATGTATAAATATACTAATGATGGAAGTGTTTATACTGGTATATATGGAGACTATGATTATCAAAGTACATTAAGTTGGGCTGGTGTATTTAATAATAGTTCATATGTTCTTGGTCAACACATGGTAGATCATGATATTAAAGTAAATGGTTTTTATACTAATAATATAGATGAAGATACATCTTTAAATATGATTGATTATATTGATCCAACTCCTAAAGATTCGCCATTTTATATGTGGTTAATTGGTGGTGAAATAACAAATATAACAGTAGATTTGGAAGCTTCTAAATATTCTACATTAGGTGCTAAGGAAGTTTCGTTCGTAAATTTCTCTGCTCCTAATACATCATTTTCTATAATTGATTTTGATTATAGTGGTCTTGCAAGAGGGGTAAGTCTAGTAAATAAAAATGATATTCCAAGAATTGCTGATTCTACAAATACCGCTGATAATGTTATGAGTCTATATATTGAATCAGGACCATCTGGTTGGTTAACAAATGGTACAACAAACTTTACATCTAGTGATTCAAGTATTTCAGGAACAACTACTTATGTCGGAGATAATACCGCTGATGCTCCATCACTTCTATTTTATTTGCATCATTCTAAAAATCTTGGGTCATCTGGTAATATGGGAACGGTAAAGATTGTAATTACTTCCGTGACTAAGATTGATGACTTAACAAGTGATACTAAGATTTTAGTAGTAAGTGTTAACTTAAGTAGAAAATTAATTGCGGATGATAACTATGAAGCATCATTAACTAGCGGTAGAAAATATGAATTATTTGGTAGTACTGTCACAAATGTCACTACTAAATCATCTATTAGTGCATATTATTCTTTATATACTGAAAAAAATATTTATAAGACAGGATATCATCGTGCTTTAGTATCTAATGTTGTATTACCTTTAAATACTAAAATTACTATGATTGATTTAAGCCAAGATAATCCTAGTTATTATTATCATGTAATTAATAGTACTGATGTTAGTAATGCTACTTCGCAATTAAGTTTACAGGGTGATATTCACTATGAATTATCAATGTTTGAATTAATGGGATCGTTATCTAGTAATGTATATTATGATGATGCAACTATGAATAATTTAAATTATCATTCGGATGATAATTATTCTAGTGAAGAGTTTATATTTATAATAGACTTTGAAAATACTGATATATCAGGTGATGTTATAGGTAGTTCATTACTTCTTGAAATGTTAAATAGTAGTGGTGATACAATGCTTGGTGTTTTAGGTATTCAAAGAGATTTGATGATTTATAATTTATATGATACAGAAAAAGCTATGATAAATATTGATGCTAGTATTAATAATGATAAGATTTATAGTGGTAAAGAAGCAGTTATTGATTTAAAAACTGAGTATACGCAGGCAACGGTAAATGGTGTGACTATTACCGATACATTATATGCTGATTATAAACAAGGTATTAAAATTAACTTATTAAATTCTAATGGTGAAATAGTTTCTGGAACATCATTAATAGGTTTATATTATGAAATAAATGGTGTTCAGTATTCGCCTAATATTGATGGTACTACTAGAATAAAGATTAGTGATAAAGTAGGTAATTTGGAAAATTGGATTACACTTGCAACAGGTAATTCTAGTATTGCAACAGGTAATTATACGATTAGAATAGAAACATTTGGCTCACCAGATGGAATATATTATGGCTTGTCTACTTCAGCAGTAGCGGATATACCTGTATATATCATAAATGAAATATATGGATTAGATATAAATACTGATCCAGAATCAATGGTAATAGATAGTACAACAGGATTAGACTTAAACTTATCTAATGTTATAACATATAATATTAAATATAATTCTGGATTAGAGAGTCCTAATATTCATATAAGACTATATAGAAGAAGTTATAATGAAATATACTCAACAGACTATGAATTAGTAGATTTAGCAGATTATGTAGATAATACTTTATTTGGTACTAGTAGTGAAAAAGAGTATTTAATTGTTAATAATCCTAATGAAGAATCAGATTTAAAATTAATATTTAAAACAGGATTATTAAATGGTACATATAAATTAACATTTATCTTATATGATGGTGATAATGAAATAGGAAGTATTGATAAGTATATGATTATTAAATAGGAGGATATATGAAAGAAATTAGTAATATGGAATTAATTGATTTATATAAAGTAGTTGATGATTTTATTAAGTTTTTAGAGTATAGTAAAATAGAGAAGGATTAGTTTTTAATCCTTCCTGTTTAAGTAAAGGGTGATAGTATGAATGATAGTATTAGTAAAGAAATAGAAAATATTAAGGCTAATTTAGGTGTATTACCTAAAAAGACTAAAGATAATATTAATAAATATAATGAATATATTAATGATAAATTAGAAATATATAATAAACATTTAAATGATATAAAAAATGAGATTAGTAGTAGAGTATCTATTATTGAAAAAAAGTATTTTACTGATGATTATGTATTTAGAGATAATAAGTTAAATACTTTTGGATTAAAGATTACTAATAAGTATATAGATAATATGGAGAAAATGGGTTTAGGACTATATCTATATCAATTAAAACATTTTTATAATAATGACTTAGAAGAAATAAATAAGGTAATTAATAAAATATTTGATTCTTTTAAAAGCTGTGGAATAGAATTAAAATCTGAAGATTTTGTAATATCTCCCGCTGTAAATACCTATTTAGTAGCAGTCTTAAATAAAAAGAGTAATTTACATGAATTATTTGAAAAACTATATTGGGAAAACTCTAATATTATATTTCAAATAGAAATTAATTTTAGATATTTATATTTTAAATATGAAAAAAAGATTACTAAGCACTATGATGAGTTAGTTCTTAAATATAATTTAAATAGTATAATGGTAAAGTATTATAATAATAAAAATTATAATAATAAAATTATCCATAATAATTCTAAATATATTACCTCTGCTATTATAAATGGGGAAGTTAATATTAATGATTTTAAAGAAAGTAATATAAAAGGTATTATTAATAATTTAATTATAGAAGAAGATAAAAATACTTATAATAATTTAGTTAAGTTAGATGAATTTATTAATATATATTCTAAATATTTAAATCATAGTTTTATAATTGATGATATAAAAGATAAATATAATAATGTTAGTAGTTTTAAAGGTAAATATACTTCTCAAGTAAAAGAAATATCTAAGTTAGAAAGTAAATTATTTTCTTTAAATAAAAAAATTGAAAATAAAGGGTTATTTAAATTAAAAGATGATAAACTAAAAGAATTAATTGTAAATAGAAATAATTTGATTAATGATATTATTACTAAGTATAATGAACTAGAAGATAATAGTATATATGAAATTATTTTAAAAAATATAGATAATCAAACTAGTTATATTGATATTTTAAAGATGATATGTTTTAACTTTTCTTATTTAATGAAGGTATATAAAACTAAAAATGAAGATATATCTTTAGATGAAGTATTAAATAATATGAAAGATTTAATTGAGTTTATATATGGAAGTAATTCTGATTTATTAAGTAATATATTTATATTAGACGATAAAAATATATCTTTAATAATAAGAGATAGGTTTAGATTAGTAAATATTAAAGTATTAGAAGAAGATATTAATATAGATAATATTGAAGGATTTATTAATAAAGTTAATAGTGTTATTAAATATTATGATATAAAAAACAATAATATTGATTTAGAAGAACTTGAGTTTGTACTTAAAGCTAATAGTTTAAAATAGTATGTTATGTACTATTTTTTCTATATAATTCTTTAATTTTAATAAAATTAATAGTATAATATTACAAGAAAGAGGTGCTGGAATGTTTGTTGATGAAGTATTAATGGAAGTTGAAGCTGGACGTGGTGGAGACGGGTGTATGGCTTTTAGAAGAGAAAAATTTGTACCAATGGGTGGTCCATTTGGTGGCTGTGGTGGTAGAGGCGCTGATATTATTTTTAGAGCTGATAGTGGATTAAAGACACTTATTGATTTAAGATACCAAAAGAAAGTAAAAGCAGATGCTGGAGAAAACGGAGAAGGGAAGAATAAGAATGGTAAGAATGCTTCCGATAAAGTTATAATAGTACCTATTGGTACAACTATAAAAGATTCATTAACTGGAGTTATTATAGCAGATTTAACACAGCAAGATGAAGAAGTTGTTGTTGCCTATGGTGGTAAAGGTGGTAGAGGTAATGTTAGTCTTGCTTCTAAAAATAATCCTTGTCCATCATATGCAGAAAGAGGAGAGCCGGGAGAAACTAGAAAAATTAAAGTTGAGCTTCGAATGATGGCTGATGTAGGTTTGGTAGGAATGCCAAGTGTTGGTAAATCAACTATTTTATCTATGATTACTAATGCTAATCCTAAAATAGCTTCATATCATTTTACAACTTTATCACCTAATTTAGGAGTTGTTAGTACAAAAGATAATAACTTTGTTATAGCGGATTTACCTGGTTTAATTGAAGGTGCTAGTGAAGGTGTAGGTTTAGGTCATAAGTTTCTAAAACATATAGAAAGAACTAAAATAATTGCTCATGTTATTGATATGGGCGCTGTTGAGGGACGCGATCCTTATGATGATTATTTAAAAATTAGAGATGAATTAGAAAAGTTTAGTGATAAATTATTAAATAAAAAAGAAATTATTATTGCTAATAAAATGGATATGCCTAATGCTAAAGATAATTTAGAATTATTTAAGGAAAAAATAGGTAATAAAGAGGTTATAGAAATATCTGCTTTAAATAAGGATAATTTAGATTCTTTAATAACTACTTTATCTAAATTAGTTAAAGATATTCCTAACGAAGCATTATATGAAGAAGATATTCAAGAAAAACATGTTTTATATAAGTTTAAGGTTGAAAAACCATTTACTATTCTTAAAGATGGTAATAAGTATATAATTAAGGGAGATAAGGTTGAAAAGATATTTAAAATGACTAACTTTAATACTGAGGAAGCTATTTCAAGATTTGCTAAGAAATTGAGAAATATGGGTATTGATGAAGAACTTGAAAAAATGGGTATTGAAGAGGGAGATATTATTAAAATATTGGACTATGAATTTGAATATACTAAGTAAAATTAGTATATTTTTTAATTTTTTTAAGTTTTTACAGAAAAAAGGGTTGTCAAACTTATTTTTTTGTTATATAATTAACTAGCAATCAAGGAAATGCCTGAGTGGCGGAATAGGTAGACGCACAGGACTTAAAATCCTGCGAGATTCA
>CAZTTM010000068.1:3285-5544 GCA_964616035.1 uncultured Muribaculaceae bacterium | reverse complement strand
CTTTATCACATGTATTTATTAAAAATACTAGTAATATATCAATGTGGACCGTGCCTAATGAATATGATGAATTAATTAAATATCGTACTAATAATAAAGTATTAGAGGAGGTAAAATTAGATAATAGAATTAAGATTAGTACTAATATACAAGATGTTATAAAAGATGCTGATATTATTGTTATAGCAATACCAGTAAAATTTATAGAAAGTACTATTAAAGAAATATCTAAATATATTACTGATAAGCAACATATATGTATTGCTTCTAAAGGAATTATTCAAGAAAGTTGTATGTTTTCTTATAGTGTTATTCAAAAGTATGTGGTCACTAATAAAATTAGTGTTATTGCCGGAGGTACATTTGCTATAGATATGGCTAACGAGCAACCTATGGGATTAACTATTGCTTCTAACAATGAAGAAACAGTTAAAATAACTGAAAGTGCATTAACAAATAATTTTATTACTTGTGAAGTTAGTAATGATGTTATTGGTATAGAAATATTAGGGGCGATTAAAAATATTTTAGCTATTGCTATGGGTATTTTAGAGGGATTGAATACTGTAGAATCGACTAAATATACTTTTATGACAAAGTCTATTAATGATATTAGTAATATAATATGTCTTTTAGGAGGTAAGAAGGAAACAATATTTACCTATGCAGGAATTGGTGATATCATTCTTACTTGTTCCTCTGTGAAAAGTAGAAACTTTACTTTAGGTAAAATGCTAGGTAATGGAACAAATAAAGAAGATATTGATAATTATATAAATAATACTACTATTGAAGGACTATATACATTAAAATCTATGAAAGAATTACTTGATAAAAATAATATTTCAATGGATTTAATAAACTGTCTAAAAGATATAATATATAAAGAAGAAAATCCCCAAAAATTAATTAAATTAATAAAACAAAATTACAACTATAGATAGTTGTAATTTTTATTTCCATATATTACCATTAATAAACTTAGTTAAAGCCATAATAAAAGCTTCTTCTGTTAAATGAGTTCTAGTAATAACACTCTTAGTTAAATAACTAATTGCACCCTCTTTACTGCCTTCCTCTTTAGGAGAAAATAATTTAGTTATTACCTTATTTAAATCAGTACTTATTATTTCATCAAGATATTTATTACTTACAGGGAATCCTGCACTAGTACCCATACTAATATTACCATTATTATCACTAATTAAAGCAACATTTATTATAATATAATCACCTAATAGATTAGTAATTCCTGACTCAATAGTCATAAAGTAATCAATATCTAGATTATTATTTTTAGCATAATCAATTAAATTATTTAATCTATTTCTAGCACCTAAATATATTTCTTCATTTATAGGTTCATCACTAACACCACTAGATACTTTAATACCCTCTACTGAAACATTAGAATAATATCTCTCTAAAGCCCTTATAGCGCCATTTATTTTAACTTGATTAGTACTTCCTACTAACGTTTTCATATAATCACCAATAAAACTATAACAAATAATTATATATTTAGCAACTTTTATACGCCCATATCTTTATTAGTTTTACGATATATAAACTTTCTAATAAAATCTATTGGTATTATTGAAAACGCTAAAATAAACATAATAATAAACTCTTTTAATAAAAGACCACTAGTTCTAAATATATTACCTCCAAAATATATTAAATATACTTGCATACATATAATAAAACTCATAATGCCAATAAATGCTTTATTATTTAAAATATTAGCTAAAATATTAAGTCTATGTGTTCTAGCATTAAAACTATTAAAGATACTTATAAATATAATTAATCCAAAAAAAGCTGTTAATATATATTCGTTATTTATACCTACTCTATAAAAAGATTGTATAAAACTACTTTTTAAGAAAACTAAACATAAAATAGTAGAATATATTCCTGTAATTAATATTTCATTTAACATATATTTATTAATAATATTTTCATTCTTACTTTTAGGATACTCTTTCATATATTCAAGTAGTGCTGGTTCATAACTAAATGCTAATCCTGATAAAGTATCCATAATCATATTTATCCATAACATTTGAATAACAGTAACTGGTACAGGAATACCTATAAAAGGTCCTATAATAGATACTAATAAAGTACAAAGATTAATTGTTAATTGACATATAATAAACTTTCTAATACTCTTAAAAACAGTTCTACCATATAATATAGCATTAGTAATTGATATAAAACGATTATCTAATATTACTATATCTGCTGATTCTTTAC
>CAZTTM010000068.1:0-3275 GCA_964616035.1 uncultured Muribaculaceae bacterium | reverse complement strand
TAATTCTTGTGATAACTTTATCATTCTACTTTTATCAGTAGGTAATGCTCTAGCAATTACTTTAATATTTTCTAAATTAATTTTAATATCATCATCAGTCATTTTATTTAATTCATCACTAGTTATTACTAAATCATTTTTACTTGTAATAATTCCTACTTCTTTAGCTATCTCATAAGCCGTATCTTTATTATCCCCAGTCATCATTACTACTTGAATATGAGCATCTATAGCACGTTTAACTGCTTCTTTAGCATCTGTTCTAACCTCATCTTTTAATAAAACAAACCCTAATAAAGTAGAATTCTTTAAATAATTAAGAGAATACTTATTATCTGATATAGCTAAAGCAATAACTCTAATACCTAATGATGTATATTTATAAATCATATTAGATACTTTCTTACGGTCTAGTACTTGAATACTATTAGTATTACTATCATAATACTTACTACAACTATCAATTATTATTTCCGAAGCTCCTTTAATAAGTTTTATTTGTTTATTATTTCTCTCTATTAAACTTACAGCATATTTATTTTGGCTATTAAACTCTATTTTATCTACTATTTTAACATTACTATCTTTATTCTCATTGCAAAATCTAAGAATAGCCTTATCAGTAATATTACCTCCTACTATCTTATCTTTATCAATATAACTATCATTATTATATATTAAACTATCTTTAACTAAATTTTTATAATTACCTGATAATTCAATTAAATTACTATATTCCTTATTATTACAATCAAGTATTCCAATAACATCCATTCTTCCATTAGTAAGAGTACCTGTCTTATCGGTAAATAATATATTTAAATTACCACTTGTTTCTATACCTACTAATCTTCTTACTAAAACATTATCTTTTAACATTCTTTTCATGTTAGAAGATAACACTAAAGTAATCATCATCGGTAAACCCTCTGGAACAGCCACAACAATTAAGGTTACTGCTAATGTTAAAGAATGTAGGACATAACCTAGCATTATTTTATAATTAGTAATAGTATTAATTATTAAATTAAAATCAAAATTATTATGAATAACTATTTTATTAAATAAGTATGATAACGCTACTACTATTGAAGCGCCATAACCTATAGTACTAATATTTTTCGCTAATTTAGATAATCTTTGTTTTAAAATAGAAGGTTCTTCTTTAACTTGTAATTCTGTAGCAATATGTCCATAATAAGTACTATCTCCTACTTTTTGAACTATATATTTACCTTCTCCAGATGTAATTATTGTTCCACGATATATTGCCATACCTTTAGATAATTCTTTTTCTCTACTCTCACCATTTAATACCGATTCATCAGCACTAATATTTCCCTCAATAATAGTACCATCAGCACATACTTTCTCACCACTACTAATTATTATAGTATCTCCTACTACTACATCATCAATAGGTATTTCCACTATTTTACTATTTCTAATAACTAAACATTTAATTAAAGATGATTCTTCTTGTAATCTTTTAAATGCTTTTGAAGAACCATATTCTGAAATACTAGATATAAAAGAAGCAATAAATATAGCTATAACTATCCCTATTGTTTCATACCAATCAAAATCTCGTATTAGAAAAACTATTTTTATACCTAATGCTATTAATAATATCTTTATTATAGGATCTCCTAAAGTTTCAATTAATAACTTAAAGAAAGTATCTGATTCTTTTTTAGTTAAACTATTAGTACCATATTTATTTCTACTTACTACTACTTCTTCATCAGTTAGTCCTCTAGTATTCATAAATACCTCCCAATAAAGAATATTATTAATTATTCTTTTTAGAAGATATATTATTCGACATTTTATACTAATTATTAACGTAATGTCTTACAATAGGTGTATCACTTGTAATTGCTTTAAACTCATAACCATTATCCTTACCATACTTAATAATATTTCTTAAAGCATTTACTGTACCAATATGTGAAGCTGAATCATGCATAAGAACAATATTTGTCTTATTATGAGATAAACCATTTATAACATTATTATATATATTTAAACTATTACCTCCATCTCCTCCAGCATCATTAGAGTCAACATTCCAATCAAAATAAATATATCCTTTGCTTTCTACATCCTCTACTAACTTAGACATAATACCACTACTATAGTTTCTACTAACAGTATTAGAACTTCCTCCAGGGAATCTAATAATATTACTTCTTATACCAATAATATTATATACACTATTACTAACTTTAGATAAATCATTAAAGTAATTATCTTCATTAGAATATACATAACTATAGTCATGACTATATGTATGTAATCCAATAGTATGTCCTTTTTCATATGCTAATTTTACATATTCACTACCATATGTCACAAAGAAAGTAGCCTTAATATTTTCTTCATCTAAAATATCTAAAATCTGTTTTGTTAAATAACTAGGGCCATCATCAAAAGTTAAATAAATAGCACCATCTCGACCATAAACAGGTCTTCTTTTTACAATAACTTCTCTAGTAATGCTATCTTCATTACCACTACTATCACTAACTTTATAATTAATAGTATATTTACCAATAACATTAGTGTCAACGCTACCTGATGCAATAACATTACTAGTAATATCTCCATCACAATTATCTATCGCAGTATAGCCACTTTCTATATAATTAGAATATTGATATATAGACTCACTCTCACTACCAGTTAAAGTAATTACTGGTTTATCTATATCTTTATATATAATCTCTCTTTGAACTTTTTCTTCATTATTAGAACTATCTTTAACACTATAAAATATAATATTATCACTATTTGTTATATTAACATTACTAGTAATATCACCATCATAATTATCTGTTGCAATATATCCTTCCTCATCATATTCTTTATTTGGGCATACATAAGCAGGATTATTACCAGTTAAACTAATACTAGGTACTTCTTTGTCAACAATAGTAATAGTAAAAGTTTTATTATATCTAAAAATTAAATATTTAACTTTAACAACAACTTGATACTTACCTAATTTCTTCTTATTAAGATTATCTTTAATATCTATATAATTATTTAAATTATTAAATATATTATATGCACTTATCTTATATGTTTCATTACTATTATAATTAATAATGGTTTTATCTATCTTAACAATGGGAAATAATAAAATAATACTAACTAATAAAGTTAATAACATACATCCAATAATTACTTTTATCTTTATATTCATACTACCATCTTCTACCATTGAAGTATATCACTTTACTAATAATAATTCTACTAAAATTAAATACTTT
>CAZTTM010000067.1:1170-5653 GCA_964616035.1 uncultured Muribaculaceae bacterium | reverse complement strand
ATAAAATCTAATACAAACAGAAGAAATAGAAAACTTAATAAAAGAAAAAAAATAGATAATGTTGATGATAATAAAAAAGAAAAAGTTAATAAAAAGGAAAAGAAAAAGAAAGAGAAAAAAGTAAAACGAAAGTTATGGAAAAAAATAGTTACTGTTATTCTTATTTTAGGAATTATAGCAGTTATAAGTGTAGCTGGACTATTTGCATATATTGCCTTAACAACTGACAAATTTAATCCTGATGCTTTAAAAAATCAAGATCAAACTATTGTTTATGATGTCAATGGTGAAGTAATAACTAAGTTAGGGACTGAAAAAAGAGAATCAGTTTCCTATGACCAATTACCACAAGTATTAATTGATGCCATTGTCGCAACTGAAGACTCTAGATTCTTTCAACATAATGGTGTTGACTTACCAAGATTTATAAAAGCAACAATATATCAATTACTTGGGCAAAGCAATGCTGGTGGAGCATCTACCCTAACAATGCAGATATCCAAGAACCATTTAACATCAACTAAAAAATCAATAATGAGAAAATTAGAAGATGTTTATATATCAGTATTTCAAATAGAAAAGAAATATACTAAAGAAGAAATACTTGAGTTTTATGTTAATGATAGTTATTTAGGAGGATCGGCATATGGCGTTCAAGAAGCTAGTAGATATTATTTTGGTAAAGATGTTAGCGAAATAAGTCTTACTGAAGCTGCATTGTTAGCAGGACTCTTCCAAGCACCAGGTCGTCATAATCCATATAAAAACCCTGAATCCGCTAATAGTAGAATTAATACTGTACTTAATCTTATGTATCGACATGGATATATAACTAAAGAAGAAAGAGATATAGCAAAACAAGTTGATATCGAAACTCTTCTGGTTGGAGAATCATCAAATGGTGAAGAATATCAAGGATATATTGATACTGTAGTTGAAGAAATAATGGATAAAACAAAAACAAAAGATAATCCAAATGGTGATAATCCATACACTGTTCCAATGAAAATATATACTACTATGGAAAAAAGTATCCAAGATGGTATTAATAAAGCCATGTCTGGCGAGACATATACATGGCATGATGATTATGCTCAAGCTGGAATTGCTGTTGTAAACGTTGAAACAGGTGCTATTGCTGCCGTTGGTGCTGGTAGAAATAAAACAGGAATATTAACTCATAACTTTGCAACTCAAGAAACCAGACAACCAGGCTCTACAGCTAAGCCGCTATTTTCATACGGACCTGCTATTGAATTTAACAATGCATCAACATATACGCTATATATGGATGAACCGTGGTCATACTCTAACGGTGTAGAAATTAACAACTGGGATAATAGTTATAAAGGGCTGATGACAATGCGTGAAGCACTAGCTGTATCTCGTAATGTACCTGCCCTAAAAGCTTTCCAAAGCGTTAGTAAAAAAGAAATTTTAAGTTTTGTTACTAGTCTTGGAATTACACCTGAAGTTGATGGAGGAAGTATCCATGAAGCCCATGCTATCGGAGGATTTAATCCAGGTGCTACTCCATTACAAATGGCTAGTGCCTATGCTGCCTTTGCTTCTATGGGATATTATACTGAACCATATTCTGTGACTAAAATAGAATATAGGGATACTGGTGAAGTCGTAGAATATAAAGTAAGTAAAGAGAAGGTAATGAAAGATTCAACAGCATATCTTATGAATAATATGCTAGAATATGCCACTACTAACGGATTTAGTGGTGGAGCTCGTGTCGCAGGCTCACACGTTGCAACGAAAACAGGTACAACAAACTTTGATACAGCGACAAAGAAAAAATATGGATTACCTGCCAGCGCTACTAACGACATTTGGACTGTTGCTTACACATCACAATATTCTATAGCACTATGGTATGGATATGCTAAAATAACTTCCGAATATTATAATACAAGTAATGCTCCAAAAGAAACATTAATGGCTAATATTATGCAATACATTCCAAAAGATACAACTGGTTGGACAATGCCAAGTTCGGTCGTTGCTAGTCGTGTTGAAAAAGAAACATGGCCTGCTCAATTACCAAGTGAATATACTCCAGAAGATATGATACTAACCGAATATTTTGTTAAAGGTACGGAACCAGCAAGTGATGATATATCACCACGTTATGCTGCATTACAAAATATAACAAACGTAAATCAAACAACAAAAGCAAACAAAGATATTACAATTACATGGTCATATAAAGAGCCAGAAGTAAATACAACAGAATATTTGAAAACTTACTTTTCTAATGCGGTTTATGGTAATCAGGGTGAAAAAATGCTTAATGCAAGATTAGCATATAATAAAAATACTCTTGGTGATATAGGATTTGCAATATATGCTGAAGATAGTTCGGGAGCGCTGACTAAACTAGACTTTACTAAAAATAATTATTATACATATACACCGAATAAAAAATACACTGCCCTAATAATTAAAACAGAATATGAAAAGTTTAAAACTAATGCCAGTGATGGTTATCGTATAAAGTTAGCAACAACTGATACTGATAACAATAAAGAAATAACTGTTGAACTTATCGGTAATGAAAAGGTGGAAGTTCAAGAAAAAAATTACAAAGAATCAGGCATTACTGTTAAATATAATAATAAAGATGTAAGCAGTAGTGCTACCATAACATATGCTGTTAATGGAACATCTTATTCTAGTATTAAGGATCTTGAGACTGCAGTTAATACTCTAACAGAGGGTGAATATAAAATAACATATACTGTTGCATATAATGGACAGTCCCCAGTGACTATAGAAAGAACATTAACTATAACTAAAAAGAACTAAAACCTAGTTCTTTTTTCTTTTTCATACCAAGTTGCTATTTTATTAAAATCAATTATCTTAAAGAAGTTATCAATATATAGTCTTCTATTATCTTTATATTGTAGATAATAAGCATGTTCCCATAAATCAAGTCCCATAATAGGAATGAACCCATAATAATAAGGTGTATCTTGATTAGATGTATTAATTATTAATAGTCTATTATTCTTATCTTTAACCAAAAAAGTATAACCACTACCCTTTAAACTATTAGCACTCTTCTTAAACTCCTTTTTAAAATTATCATAACTCCCAAAATAAGTATTAATGTCATCTTTTAGCTTCCCACTAGGATATATATTTCCTTTATCACTTATACTATTAAAATATATCTCATGATTAATTACTCCCCCTAAATTATATAAAATATCCCCTCTCTTATCTATTGGATAACTATCAATCATATTAACTAACTCTTTCTTAGTATATTTATAATTATTATCTTCTAGCAAATAATTTAATTCATTTAAATATCCTAAATAATATCTATTATAATGAAGATACATAGTCTCTCCATCAATAATTGGTTCCATGGAATTATAATCATAATCAAGTATTAATCTATTATACATATCATATCCTCAATTAATTTCTTATTATCAATAATTCTCTTATTATCTTTATCCTTATTATAAGCTATAGTAACATAATATAAACTATCCTTATACTCTTTTAAAAAATATTTACATATACTAAGGACATCATAAACAGTATTATCATTACAAAAAGATTCATTAATATAACTCTTCTTATTACCCTTAACTTTTAAAGATTCCTCTAAATAAATACAAGCATCACTATAATTGCCTAAATAATATTCTAATAAACCAAGTTCCATATAGCCATCTTTTAAATAAGGTGCCTCTCTAATAGCCTTCTCATACCAAATTCTTGCAAGTTCTATATCACCAAGGTTATAATAACTTCTTGCAATAAACCGCATTGAAGCGCATCTTTCATCTTTCCACGTTGCACTTTTTAAAGAAAGATGTTGTTTTAATGTTGTAATACACTTATCCCACATTTGATAATACATATATTCTCTTCCTAAATAATGCATATTACGATCATCTAGTGGATCTTCCTTTACAGATAACTCTAATAAAGGTAAATAACTACCCCTACTCTTATTACAATCTGGATAGTGGTCAACACGAATATTATCTAATAAGATATATTTTTCATCTTTATCTTTTGTATAAGTTAAAACCTCATGAACAGGATGAGTCCATTTATAATTATGTCTACTATGAATCTTATCTATATAAAAATTAACCATAGGCTTATTATTTTTATCATGACTCCATACATAATCATACCTACATCTAGTAATACTATCATCCCAATTATCCTCTAAAATCTTTCTCCATCCAGGACTAATTACTTCATCTAAATCAATACATAAACATATATCAATATCACTTGATACATACTCAAGAGACTTATTCCTCGCTATGTCAAAACGCCATGGATTAATAACTTCACTATATACTTTAACTCCCCTATTTTTTAATTTATAAACAGTATTATCAATACTACCTGTATCTAAGACAATAACTTCATCGGCTTCCATAACACTATCACACCATCTATCAACGAACTTCTCTTCATTCTTACTAATGGCATA
>CAZTTM010000067.1:0-1160 GCA_964616035.1 uncultured Muribaculaceae bacterium | reverse complement strand
CTACCTTATATTTACTCATTAATACCTCCTAATAAATAATATGATAGTTAACTATCTTTAGAAGATTTAAGACCAAACAGCCCCTTAAACTTTTTATAAAAAGTATCACTTCCTATTATTGTAAATATACCAACCCAAATTGAGCAGACAAAACAGTATTTACTAAAAGATAAGCATAAACAAGCACCCGCTATAAAAGATACTATAATAGATATAATAGAAGTTAATAAAACTGAGGGATTGATTGTTTCTTTTATCTTTTGGATTATTTGTGTTGATATAAAACTAGCAATCATAGAAAGTTCAATTAAATCATAAATATTATCCATCACTACCTCCTTTTTATATAGTATATAAAAGAATAATAATCCCATGTAGTATATAAACTCAATAATTGACATATACTATATAAATATGATACAATTATCTAGCAAACGGGGTCGTCTATGGTTTCGACAGAAATACACAGGATTAGAATTGCAAGTCGAATGTCCGCGTTAAGGACACAAAAAATAACTGGAAACAGTAATAGAACAGCTGTAGCATTTGCTTAATTAGCAAGCACAGGTTTCTCTATTTCTTTGCTTACGAGAAATAACAGAAACTTATAAAGTAAGCTATACTATATAGTATCCTAGCCTATATAAAGAATCTTATAGGATAGTAGATATTATCACTCGTTAGTTTTGATAATATTTATGAAAATAAAAAGCTAACTAAACTTGTAGATATTCAAATTACTATATTTTTGGACAGGGGTTCAAATCCCCTCGACTCCACCATATATGCTGAAATAGCTCAGTTGGTAGAGCAATTCACTCGTAATGAATAGGTCGTAAGTTCGATTCTTATTTTCAGCACCAGATTGATAAATAACTTGGAAATTAACTTCTGAGAGTAATGCTAACTAGAAATAGTTAGTTTTTTTGTGTAATTTTGCAGATAAAAAGATTAGTTGTATTTCAAACAAATGAGAAGTGTTTTATAGCACTATCATTGTTTTTTTGATATATGCTGTGAAATAATATTAGCTAATGCTTCTTGATATATATGCTTCATACTATTCATAGTATTCATAATATTATTAAGTGTTTTTTTATCAACGATAGTTTCAAGTTCTTTAAAGAAATCATCCATATTATATTTATCTTTTAAATCAC
>CAZTTM010000066.1:0-5817 GCA_964616035.1 uncultured Muribaculaceae bacterium | reverse complement strand
GTATATAGTAATAAACTAAATATTAAGGCTAATCCAATTAATAGTAATGCTAAGGTATCTGGTATTGGAGATATTGAATTAAAAGATGATAAAAATAAAATTAATATAGTTGTAGTTTCAGAAAGTGGTAGAAGCAGGACTTATACTTTAAATATTACTAAGAAAAATAATGAAGAAGTAGAAGAAGTTCCTCTTGATGAAGTATTAAATAATAGTGGTATTAAATATAATGATAAATATATATATGGAATAAGTCCAAATACAAATGTTAATAGTTTAATAGATAATATTAAAAAGATTAGTACTACTACGAGTATAACTATTAAAAGTAGTAATGATGAAGTAAAAAGTAATACTAATTTTGCTACTGGTGATGTAGTAGAGGTTAGTAATAGTAATGAGAAAAAAACTTATCAAATAATTATTTATGGTGATATTAATGGCGATGGTGTAATAGATAAACTAGATTATTTGGCTGTGTTAAGACATTATTATAATTATGCTAAATTAGACGGCGTATATAGTAGTGCAGCGGATGCTAATAAAGATGGTGTAATAGATAAGTTAGATTATTTGGCTATTTTAAGAGATTATTATGGATATGCTAAGATAGAGCAGTAAGGAGGATATATGAAAAGAATAAAAAAAATAATATTGGTAATGTTATGTATATTTATTTATGTAAATAAAGTTGATGCTGCTAGTTTATCAGTAAAAACTGGTAGTAGTTCTATTACCAAAGGAAGTAGTGTAGTTATAACAACAACAGTTTCAGCATCTAGTCCTATTGTTAGTATTGAAGGAAGTTTATCTTGCAGCGGAGCAGGAGTAAGCGGTGGTATTGATTTGAGGTTTGATGATAGTTCAAATAGTGTCTATACTAAGACTTATACGTATACAGTTAAGTCTACAACAGCGGGAACTATTAGTTGTTCAACTAGCGGTGTCAGATTAACAGAAATGGCTTCTGGTAATTGGGTTAATTTAACTGATGATAGTGTAAAAATTACAGTTAATAATCCGCCAGTAATAACTCCTAAAGTATATTCAGCTAATAATTATTTAATATCTTTGAGTGTAGATGGTTATGAATTAAATAAGACCTTTGATAAAGAAACATTAGAATATACTGTAGAAGTGCCTAATGGAACGGAAAAAGTTGTTGTTAATGCTAAAACGGAAAATTCTAATGCTAGTGTTAAAGGTAGCGGGGAAGTTCAAGTAAATGAAGGCAATAATAATATTGAATTAGTTATAACAGCGGAAAATGGTAATACTAGAGTATATAAGTTAAATATTATTGTTAAAGAATTGGATCCTATTAATGTTGAAGTTGATGATAAGACCTATACTGTTGTTAGAAAAAGTGGTGAGATAGAGCAAGTTAACGATACTTATGAAGAAACTACTGTTAAAATTGATGATCAAGATGTTATAGCATATTATTCTAAAATAACTGGTTATACTTTAGTTATGCTAAAAGATAGCAATGGTGTAGTCAACTACTATATATATGATAATAATGAATATAGTTTATATAAAGAATATACTATGGGAGGAATTACTTTATATTTAACTAATAAAAATTATAAAGATAAAAATTATAAATTGACATCATTTACTTATAATGATGATGAAATAATAGCTTATAAATTAACTAATAATAGTCTAATTAAAGATACATATGCTGCTGATGATAGTACAAAAAACTTTTTCTTATTTTATGCTATTAATGTGGAAACAGGTAAAGAGTCATTATATCAATATGATGCTGTTGAGGGTACTGTACAAAGATATAATGATGATGTAGGAAAGGTTTATCAGACAGAAGCTAATAATTATAAAAATTATTTATATATTGCGATAGGTGTAATAGTAATTACAATTATTGCTTTGGTAATTGCTTTAATAATTAAGTTAAGAAATAAGAATAAAAATAGAAGAAGATAAATAATATATAGTGTCATTACTAGTAGATGATAGACAAGAACACAAGTGTTTGTGTTTTTTCTTTTTATGGTTTGGTAAAACCTAGTGTGAAGTAAAATCATGATAGTTAATATAATCAGTTATAAAGTAAAAAAAATAAAAAATTTTGTAAAAAAAGAAGTAAAATGACTATTTATTTTGGAATATTATAATTGAAGGGGTAAGAAAGGATGATAGTTATATGACACTAAAGAAGATAATATTTTTAATTTTACTATTACTAATAGAAAGCAATATATGCTTAGCAGAAGAAGAGTACGAAATAAAATATAAGTGGTATAAAGAAGAGATAGAGGGAGACTATTTTATGAAGGGAATGGCTCCTAGTATTTATGAATATTGTGATAAAAATAACTTTATATATAGTGATTATATCAGTGACTTTAAATTATTAGATGGTTCGGTTAATTTAAATGATACTACTAAGGAATATGAGTTAAAAACTATATACTCTTATAAGATACCCTTAAAAATAAATTATATTAATTTAGGGGGTTTTACAGGAGTATTAGATATTGAAAAGGTTAATATTTATTACAAGGATATATTACTAAGCTATAATACTGCTAATTATTATGGGACAGATTGGGATGGCTTTAAGGGTAATTTTGGCGAGTATTCGTTTATATCATTTAGTTTAGGTAATTATTATGATTCTAAAGATATATATGTAGAAATAATTACTAAACCTACTAAAGAAATTATTAACTATGAATTAAGATATGCCATAGGTTTTAATGATAATTATGATGAGAATGTTATAAAGTATAAAGTTAGTAATCAGAATATTAAATATATTCCAAATAATGACTGGGATATCTTAAGACTTGATAATAAGATATATGAAGGTAGTGAAGAAGATTTAAAAGATAATCTTTATATTATAGAAAATATCATGGTATATTACCGATATCGTAATAAATTATTATACTATTATAAGATAAATAAAATCTATTATGATGATAATTATTATTCTAACCTAGATGGCTATTTACCTGATTATAATAATTATAAGATATATAATAATTGTGATGATGTAGATAATAATAAAGTAATTACGATTGAGAATAATACAGAAAATACCACTGATATAACAAAAACTTATAGTAAGGATATTAGCAGTATTAGTAATACTAGTACGGTTAATAATTTAATTAGGACTAGTGATACTAATAAATATTTGATTGTGGCTTCAATAATTATTTCTCTTACTATTATGGGAATAGGTTTAATTAATATTGGGTGCAAAAATTGTCGAACGAATTAATTAAGAAATTTTGTCGAAATAGTTTATAATAAATTAAGAATATGGTAGTTTTTTATAGAAAGGAAGAAATTATGTTTAAAGTGGATTTTGAATTTCGTAAAGGAATATTATTTGTAAGATTGAAAGGATGCTTAACTAAGGAAACTTATTTAAAACATAAAAAAACGCTAGTAGATACTATTGATAGTATAGGTTGTAATTATATTGCTCTTAATATTGATGGATTAACAAGTATTGATATTTATGGAATTAATTATATTAGTAATTTTTATAATTTAATAAGAAATAATTTTGGTAAATTAGTTATATGTGATAAGAAAGAAAATATAAGTAAGCACCTATTAAATAATAAGATTCCATATGTAGTTAATGAATTAGATTTATTTAAAGTAAGATGAAAGGATAGATGATGATAACTAATACTCAATTAACTGAGTTTATAAATGATAATCAAAAATTAATTTATTCAATTATATGCAAATATAAAGGACTATATGATATGGATGACTTATATCAGGTCGCTTTATATGGCTTGTGTAAATACTCTGGTAATTATAATTCTAACCTAGGCATAAAGTTTACCACTTATGCTTATAAATGTATGCTTGGAGAAGTTTTGAACTATGTATGTACTAATAGAATGGTTAAAGTTAATAAAGATATAATTTGCTTAAATAAAAAAATAGAGAATGCTAGATTAATATTATCACAAAAGTTAATGAAAGAACCATCAACTAGTGAGTTAGCGTTATTTTTAGAGATGGATGAAAGTATTATTAGCAATGTTATACTTTATAATCAAAGTATAGATAGTTTAGATCGCATAATAAAAGAAGATGGTAAGACTTTAACAGTCTTAGATACGATAAAAAATTCAAAAGCTAGTTGTAGTGTTGATGATATTATGCTTAAAGAAGAAATTAAGAAACTTTCTGATTTTGAAAGGCGAATAATATATGGAAGATATTTTGAAGATAAAACTCAAGCAGAGATTAGTAGTGAATTAGGAGTTAATCAAGTATATGTATCGAGAAGTGAAAAGAAAATATTAAAGAAAATGAAAGACAACATGGCTTATTTAAATACCCCTTAAATTAGTCATTAATCACCATTATTTTCATATAATTTAATAGGGATATATATGAAATTATTTGATAGAATAGATAATTATATAACTGAATATAAATACAAGGTAATAATTGTAGATAATTCAGTTAATATAATAAATTATAAAAAGATTATTGAGTTTACAGATAATGTTATTAAAGTAGAATCTAAAGACAGAATAACAATAGTGAAAGGTTCTAATTTAGTTATATCAAAAATGTTATCTGATGAAATATTAATAACAGGTAAAATCTATAGTATCGAATTTTAGGTGATATAATGAGAAAAAAAGAGTTAAGACTAGTTAAAGTAAGTATCACTGGTATTAATATAAATAATTATATTAAAAGATTTATAAAAAATAATATTTCTATTATTAAATTAATTCCAGTAAATTACAAAGAAGTTAATTTAATTATTAGATATAGTGATTATTTAAAAATAAAAGACATACCATCAATATATAAAATCACTTTAATAGATAGTTATGGATTATTAAAATTAAAATCAATAATAAAGAAAAATATTATTGTTATTATTTCATTAATAATTAGTCTTGCTTTTTTATATACTTTATCTAATATTATTTTTAAAATTGAAGTAGTACACTCAAAAAGTAGTGTGCGAAAATTAGTACTTGATAATTTAGAAGCATATGGAATTAAAAAATATACTTGGAAGAAGAATTATTATCAATTAGAAGATATTAAAAATAAAATATTAGATAATAATAAAGATAGTTTAGAATGGATAGAAATTATAACTAGTGGAGTTAAATACATTGTTAAAGTTCAGGAAAGATTAATTGATGAATTAGATGATGGATATCAATATCAGAGTATTATTTCTAGTAAGAATGCCACAATAGTTGATATTAAGGCTTTGAAGGGGGAGAAAGTATTAAGCATTGGTTCTTATGTTAGAAAAGGTGAAAAAATAATCTCTGGTATTATTAATAATACTAATGGCACTATTACGTTAGTAAAAGCAACTGGAAAAGTGATTGGAGAAGTATGGTATAAAGCAAATATTGATTATCCCTATATTTATAAAGAAGAAAGATTAACTGGTAGAAATAATAAAGTATTATCTATTAATTTTATTAACAAAAAATATTCTTTGTTTAATTATAGTAAATATAAGGAGTTTAGTACAAAAAGCAAAGTCTTATTAAAACATAATTTTCTTCCTTTTTATGTATCTATTGATAGACAATATGAATTAGAAATAATTGATGATATTTTAACAGAAGAAGAAGCTGTAAGTAAAGCAATTGAAGTTGCTAAATATAAATTACAAGAAGGTAATAGTAGAATAATTAGTATTGAAAATGTTAAGATAATTGGAAAAGATACTAATGAATCTAAAATTACTTTAAGTCTATTTTTTAAGGTATATGAGGATATTACTGATTATTTTGAAGAAACTAGTCAGGAGAATATCAATAATGAATA
>CAZTTM010000065.1:0-5840 GCA_964616035.1 uncultured Muribaculaceae bacterium | reverse complement strand
TATAAATAAAGATATAAATTCAATTTTTAAATTTTTTTCATGTCTTTAACCTGATATCTTTAAATTTTGCCTTTATTTTTTTTTACTTATTTGTTATAATTAATATGAATAAGGTAGGGGAATGCTAATGTTTGAAGAAATTAGAAATATTACTAAAAACTATGCTATTGTAAAAATTAATGGTAATATCAATAGTGATATATTAAATATTAATGTAGTTATAGAAGACCATGATTTAAAAATATTAGGTGAAGTTGATGATATTAATGATGGATTAGTTAAGATTTCCTTTTTGGGAGAGTTTCATGATGGCAAGTTTTACAGTGGAATTATTAGAAGACCCAGTTTAAATTCAAACATTAGGATAATAAATACTGACGAACTTAAAGAATTAGTTGGAGAAAATGACGATAAAAGTATGCTACTTGGATTATCTCCTTTATATAATAATTACCCTGTGAAAATAAATATTGATAAGATGTTTAGTAATCATATTGCTATTTTTGGTAATACAGGTTCTGGCAAAACATGGGGAGTATCTAGATTGATTCAAAATCTCTTTAATTTAAATGGTAAAATCGCCTTTAATAGTAATATTTTCATATTTAATAATACTGATGAATATCATAATGCTTTTAGCTCAATTAATAAATATAATAGTAATTTTAATTATAAAATGTATTCTACTAGCAAGTCTGACAATAAAGAGGGGTTAGACTTAAAAATTCCACTATGGCTACTTGATGTTGATGATTATGCGAACTTATTAGATGTCACTGACTATTTTCAAATTAATATTATTGAAAAAATGCTTTGTTATGTTTCTGCTTTTGCTAATAATAACCAAGATGCAAAAAAGTACAAAAATCATTTGATTGCTAAAGCTATTATTTCTGTTTTATATTCAAATCAAGTATCTGCTAAAATACGAGACCAAATTTTTAATATTTTAAAAGATTGTTATACAGATGAGCTTAATCTAGATGTTCAAGTACCTGGTGTTGGTTATACAAGAGAATTTAGAAAGTGTTTTGATATTGATAATACTGGGGAATTTGTAGAAAGAATTTTAGTCACAAAATATATTCAGAGTTTTGTTGATAATAATGCAAAATGGTCAGAAGAATATACGCCAACATATTTCACTTTGGATCAATTGGAGGTGGCTTTAAACTTTACTTTAATTAGTGAAGGTTTGTTATTAAATGAAAAATCATATGGCGAGGCTATCGCTTTGAAAGTGAAACTACATACTTTAAATAATAGTTCTAATAAGACGTTTTTTGAAGTTGGACAGTTCATAAATTTAGAACAATATATTTCTTCATTAATACTTGTCGATTCTTCACGAAGAGCCCAAATTATTAATTTTGTGTTTGATGAAATTGATGATAGATTCGCTAAAAGCTTAGTAAAAATATTTTCAAGAATGATTTTAAGATTTAGTAAAATGCAAGCTGTTCGTGGTAGTGTTCCAATTCATATTATGTTAGAAGAAGCACATCGCTATGTACAAAATGATAGAGATAGTGAACTACTTGGGTATAATATATTTGAAAGAATTGCTAAAGAGGGTAGAAAATTTGGTATTATCTTAGATTTAATAACACAACGTCCTACAGAATTATCCTCTAATGTTTTATCACAATGTAGTAATTTTTTAATATTTAAATTGAATCATCCTGCTGATTTAGAATATATTGAAAAGATGGTTCCTAATATCAGCAAGGATGTTATTGAAAAGCAAAAGTCATTACAGGCTGGTACGTGTGTGGCTTTTGGCTTAATGATGAAAATTCCAATGGTTGTTAAGATGCAAATTCCTAATCCTCCTCCAACAAGTTCCAATGCTTCAATTTATGATAAGTGGATTATTGAATGGAATAATAAATAGTTAGATACATACAACTCTTATGTTTTAAGGGTTGTTTTTTATTTATCCACAGTTTCCACTGTTATCAACATGTTAATATAATAGTGGATAAGTTATCCACTATATTATTTTTTTATAAAATTGTGGATAACTCTTTTTTTCCTTTAATTAGTATGCTATTATAATGTTAACAGGCTGTTGATAACACTGTTGATAGGAAATTTCTTTTGCAAAAATAAGTAGACAATTGAATTAATTGTGGTAAAATAAAGTTAAATGTTTAGGAGGTGTAGGATGAACACTGAGAATTTGTGGAACTCGTTTTTAGCAAATATCGAATCAAAACTTTCTCCAAATGCATATGAATTATGGTTTAAAGATACTTATTTATATTCTTTGGATAATGGTATTGCAACTGTTATTGTGTTAGATGATTATGCTAGAAAACATATTGAGAAGAATTATTACAATACGATTATTGAAGTTTTTAATGAAATAACTAATACAAATTTTGAATTTTGCTTTAAAACTGTACAAGAAATTAAAGAAAAACCAAACAATAAGACCAGTTCTAAAGAAACTGTATCAAGAAACATTGATGATGCTAAATTGAATTCTAACTATCGTTTTGATACTTTTATTGTTGGTAAACCAAATGAATTTGCGTTTAAAGCTGCTCGAACGGTTGCAGAAAATCCTGGAAGAGCATATAATCCACTATTTTTATATGGTAAAAGTGGGCTAGGTAAAACACATTTACTGCAATCTATTGGTAATTATATCTTTGAAAATACTAACTTAAAAGTTCTTTATGTATCAAGTGAAACTTTTGTTAATGATTATATATCGGCTGTTAGAAGTAATGAAAAGGATGTACTTAATAAAATTGAAAAGTTTAAGAGAAAATATCGTGATGTTGATGTTTTACTAATTGATGACATTCAGTTTTTATGTACAGCTACCAAGGGACAAGAGGAATTTTTCCATACATTTAATGAACTATATAATTCTAATAAGCAAATTTGTATTGCCTCTGATAGATCAGCTAGTGATTTAAAATCGTTAGAAGATAGGCTATTAACAAGGTTTACTATGGGACTTCCTGCTAATATTACTCCACCTGATTTAGAACTTAGAATGAATATTATTCAAAAGAAAATTGCACATAATGAAGCAGCAGAGTTTGTTCCTATGGAAGTAATTGAGTATATTGCTAATAATTTTCAGTCTGATATTAGACAATTAGAGGGTGCTATTACAAGAGTATTTGCATACTCATCAATGATGAATAAAGGTGAGATAACACTTGACAATGCGGTAGAGGCTTTAAAAGACCAGTTAACTGACAAAAGCGTTTATAAGAGTGATATACATAGAATTCAAAGAGTTGTTTGCGATTATTATAAGATTAGTATAGATGACTTAAAAGGAAAAAAGAGAAGTCAAAATATTAACTATCCTAGGCAGGTTGCAATATATTTGTGTAGAAAGTTAACTAATGAATCTTTCCCAAAGATTGGAACTTACTTTGGAGGCAGAGATCATTCCACAATTATTAGTGCTTGTAATAAAGTTGAACAAGATATAAAAGAAAGAGAACAAATTAGAGAAGTTATTAATGAACTAAAAAAAATATTATCTAGTTAAGATTATGTTTATTGTGGATAACAATTTAGTTTATCCACAATGCTGTGGATATAAATGTATTGATTATTAAGACTTTTTGATAGTTATCCACAGTTTCCACTGTATAATAATAATTATATATTATAATAAAATAAATATAATTTGAAAGTGAAGGAAGGTATTGAAATGAAATTAATTATTAAGAAAGATATATTATTAGAAAACTTAACAAATACAGCTAAAGCTATTTCAACTAAGAATCTTATTCCTATATTAACAGGAATTAAATTTGACTTAAAAAATGATGGTTTATATTTATCAGCTAGTGATTCTGATATTTCTATAAGAAGTTTTATTCCTAAGGAAAAAATATCTAAAGTAGAAGATACTGGAAGTATAGTTATTGGTGGTAAATATATTGTAGAAATTATTAGAAAATTACCAGATGAAGAAATTACTATTGAAGTAATAGATGGATATAAAATGATTATTAGTACTAATGGTACGGAATTTAATTTAAATGGAGTTAACCCTAACGAATTTCCTAATTTAGATTTGGATGAAACAAAGAATCCAATAATTCTTAAAACAGAGTTGTTTAGAACTATTATTAATCAGACTTTTTTTGCTACATCACAAAATGAATCTAGACCTTTATTAACGGGTATTAACTTTACTATTGTTGGAAACTTATTAAATGTTATTGCAACGGATAGTTATCGCTTGGCAAAAAAGAGTGTTGTATTAGATGAAACTGTGGAAAATGATATCAATATTGTAATTCCTGGTAAGAATCTAATGGAGTTATCAAGAATATTAGATGATGATAAAGATGTAGTGGAAATGCATTTATTTAATAATAAGGTTTTATTTAAATATAAAAATATTTTGTTTTTATCAAGATTATTGAATGGGGATTATCCATCAACTTCTAATATAATTCCTACACAATTTAGAGTAAGTATTAAATGTAGATATATAGACTTATATAATATGATAGACAGGGCATCATTGCTTACATCAGATCGTGATAAAAATACTATTAAATTAGAATTACATGACGGGATTATGGTTATTTCTTCTAATTCTCCTGAAATAGGTCGCGTTGAAGAAAAAATGATTGTTGATTCAACTGATGAAATTAATATAGCATTTAGTTCTAAGTTTATGTTAGATGCTATAAAAAGTTTTAACTCTGAGGAAGTTTCATTATATATGAATAATGATAGTAGTTCTATTATTGTAAAATCAGATGCTGATGAAAGTTTAATTCAATTAGTAGTACCAATAAAAACATATTAATTATATTTAGAAATTTACTATATCAACAGATTTGTTGATATAGTTTTTTAAGTGTGCCGTGCATGGCATTTATCTAGTTGGTGAAAGTCCAATACACGCGTAGGTATCGACGAAGTGTTAGGGAAGCACAAAGCATTAATAGTGATATTGGGGCTAAAGGAAGTGTGGAACAAAATCGAGGGCTAACGAACAGAAACTTATTATAAGGCTACATAAACGGATAAGGTTGCTCAACAAACTAAAGTCCAAAAGATACTCGTAACTTTATGTGGTAAAGTAAGTAGTTAATCGAGGAAAGATATATGTCTTACCACGGGAGGTCTTGCAAACGAATAAGTACAAGCGGTTTAATATACTAATTGTTAAAGTCGGTCGAAAAAGGTTTATTGCGAGAAGTCAGCAGAGGTCATAGTACTAAGGAATTAGGAAGGACTGAATAATTTGTAGTTTTTGCTACTGAAATTGAAATGGATTATAGTCAGAATATATACATAGGTAAGAAGTTAACGTATTTAATGAATAAGTCCTATAAAAGATGATGATCTATGTACGAAATTAGAAAGGTGGAAACAGATATGGAACTTTTAGAAAAAGTACTTTCCAAAGAAAACTTAAATAATGCTTACAAACAAGTTTATAAGAACAAAGGAGCAAGTGGAGTTGATGGAGTAACTGTTGAGGAATTATTTGCTTATATTAAAGAACATAAAGAAGAGATACTATGGCAAATAAGAAATCGAAAATATAAACCACAACCAGTTAGAAGAGTTTATATACCAAAAGAGAATGGAAAAATGCGAAAATTAGGAATACCTAGCGTCATAGATAGAGTAATACAACAAGCAATAGTACAAGTACTAACACCTATTTATGAAGAACAATTTTCTAATAACTCATATGGTTTTAGGCCAAATCGCAGTTGTGAAATGGCAGTCATTAAAGCATTAGAATATTTTAATGATGGCTATGACTGGATAGTAGATATTGATTTACAATCGTTCTTTGATGAAGTCAACCAAGATAAACTAATAGGGATAAT
>CAZTTM010000064.1:0-5875 GCA_964616035.1 uncultured Muribaculaceae bacterium | reverse complement strand
TATAAAATATGTGAAAAATCCATGTTTACAATTATTTTCATGTCTTTAACCTGTAGTTTATCTATCTAAATTTTTAGTTAAAATAGCTATATTTAGTAAACCAGATATAAGTACTATAATATATACTAATCTAGTTAATAGGGTATTATCTCCAAAGAGATATTCTACTAAGTTAAAATCAAATATGCCTACTAGACCCCAATTAATACAGCCAATAATACTAATTACTAATCCTGTTTTAAGCAAAGCATTCATCTTTTTCCTCCTTTTTATACTAATAATATATTTACCAAAAAAAGAAAAAATATTCATCATAAAGATTATTTCTTTCCATATAATTTAATAGAAAGATTTTAATGGGGTGAAATATGAAAAAAACTTTCTTAATATTTATTTTGGTTGTTATATTTATTACTGGATGTGGGAAAACTAGTTCTAGTAAAGTAGTTGATGAGCTTGATAAGAAAATTAATAATTTAAAAAGTTATTATATTGAAGGGGTAATGGAATTAATAAATAATGAAGATATATATACATATAATATTAAAGTTTCTTATAAAAAGAATGATTATTATAAAATAGACTTAGTTAATACTATTAATAATCATGAGCAAGTTATTCTTAGAAATGATACAGGAATCTATGTAATTACACCAGCTTTAAATAAAAGCTTTAAGTTTCAAAGCGATTGGCCATATAATAATTCGCAAGTTTATCTATTAACATCATTATTAGATGATATAAATAATACTGATAATATTAGTATGAAAGAAGTAGATAATAAATATGTATTAACTTCTAATGTAAATTATCCAAATAATGATAAATTAACTAGTCAAGAAATATATATAGATAAAAATTATAATGTTAAAGAAGTAAGAGTATTAGATAAAGATGGGAATGTAGAAATAAAGATGACTTTTGATAAAATAGACTATAGTCCTAAGTTTAAAGATAACTACTTTGATTTAAATCAAATAATTGAAGAAAAAGATATAAGTTCTAATGATAGTGAAGAAGATACAGAAAAGACTAAAAGTACTGCTACAATAGATGATATAGTATATCCAATGTATTTGCCTACTAATACTTATTTAACTAGTCAAGAAAAAGTTAGTACTTCTACAGGAGAAAGATTAATATTAACATTCGACGGTGATAATCCATTTGTCTTAGTAGAAGAAGTATCAGCAATAGAGGAAGAACATACCATAGTGCCTACTTTTGGAGAGTTAGAATTAATCGCGGATTCAGTTGCTATAGTTAATGATAATTCAGTAAATTGGTATAGTAATGGTATAGAATATTATTTAGCAAGTAATACTATGGAAACAGGGGAGATATTAGAAATAGTTAGATCTATTAGTGTTCTACCAGTAGCTAACTTAAAATAATATATAGGAAAGATTATAGAAATAACTATAGTCTTTTTTTCTAGTAAAACTATAGATTTATTTAAATAAATAGTATATAATTATGGTAATAATAGGTGATATGATATGAAACTAAATAATAAAGGATATTTATTAGTAGAAGTTATTTTAGCAGGAGTTTTAGCATTTACTATGGCTTATTTTCTAATTAATTTAACTTTAAAAGTTAGAAATAGATATGATGATGTTAATGTAGAATCTTTGTTATTAAATGATAAAACAGTAATTACAAATGAAATAATGGGAGATATGACAAATAATAAAATATCTAGCGTTTCAAATATAACTAATGGTATTGTAATAAACTTTGAAGATGGTACTACAAAAGAATTAACAGTTGTAGATAATTCAATTAAGTACGGAACATATGTTAAAGTATTAAATGAAGGTGCAATAGCAGGTAATATTAAAGTAAAAAGAAATAATAATTATTATTTAATAGAAATACCTATTACTACAAAATATTCATCTGATGATTATGGAATAAATATTTTAGGAGTTGGAATAGATAGTGCTATAACATGTACATTAACAACTGATGGTACTACTATAAGTGCTAATATAGATAGTACGTTATTATATTATGGTTGGGATTCATCATATAGTGGAGATAATAGCACTAGTAAAACAATAAGTGAAGGTGTTCATGTATATTATATAAAAGATAGTTCTGGCAATACTAGTAGTTGTAGTATAACTATTTTATCAAATGAGGTTAATTGTGATGAAGGATATACCTTAAATGATACTAAAGATTCTTGTTATAGAACATATAATGCAACATTAGGGGCAAGCCCTAGTGGTACTTGTGAATGTGTTGGCACAGCTAGTGATAAGTCTAACATTGGTGGGAATATATTAAGCCTTAGTTGCTCTGTTAATGGTTGGGGAAAAGCATTTTGTGGATGTCCTACTGGTTATATTGTAAACTCAAATAATTGTAGCGTTATTTATGTCTATAAATGTTCTACAGGAGATACTTTAGATAATAAGATATGTTATTCATATAAATCTGTAGTACAAGGGTGTCCTAGTGGATATACTAAAGTTAGTGATTTATATTGTGCAAAGAGTAAGGAGAAGCTATGAAATTAAATAAAAAAGGTTTTATGATGGCTGAAGTAATAATTACTTGTTCTATTGTAGTTATTGCTTTAGTAAGTTTATTTACTAGTTATAATAAAACACATTTAAGATATAAAGAAAGAAGAAATTACTATAATATTGATAATGCTTATGCATGTAATTACTTAAAAGAAGAATTGATTGAGAATAATATTTTATATACTAATACAGCAAGTTATTATGAAGTAAGTAGTGGATTAAGTGATAATATTACAGCATTAATAAATGCTTACAATATATCAGGAGCATGGGTTATAGATTTATCACAAAATAGTAATATTGAAAATTTAATACCAAATGTAAATAATACATATAAAGACTATTTAAAATATTTAAATAATAGTATTATATATGATTTAACACAAGATAAATATTTATTAATAGTGGAAAGAAGGGTAGTTGTTAATGACACTACTAACTATTATTATGGTAGTTTAGTGTTTTAATTAAATTAAGAAAGAGGAAAATATGAAATATAATGTTGATGATGTAATCTATTTGTCTAATCATTTAGATAAATATCCTAACTTTAGAATTGACATAGAATTATTATTAAGAAAAAAAGGCTTAAAGAAAGTATTATCTAAAGATGATAAATCATTTAATTATAAAGATAAGAAAGTACAAGAATCATGCCAAAAGTATGGTAATATAGCAGAAATGGTAGTTTGTAGTGCTACTAGTAATGATGTTAGAGATAAATTAAGAAAAGTTGATTATATGTATGAGTATATTATAAATAATATAAACAAATTAGATAGTATTAAAGAATTATTAATTAAATTAAAGAAACTTGGTTTTGTGGATATTATCTTTGATACATATATGAAACTAACTAATGAAACATTTAGTCTTTATAATGACTTCGTTAAAAATAAATCAATAACTTACTTAGATAATATAGAAACTCTACCAAGTATGGATATAGATAAAATAACATATATAAGTAATAAATCTGATTATAGAATAGAACTTATTACTTCTTCTAGTTATGGTAAAACATTAGCATTAAGAGGTAGTATTATTTATTTAACCAGTTTAACATTTGATAAAGACAAATTACCCGATAGTTTAGAAGCATCAATAATTTATGACAAAGTAGTATTTTTAACCCGTAATAATAAAAAATTAGTAAAAAAGAAAACAATTTAGTAAAAACTACTAGATTGTTTTTAGTTTGTAAATCTTAAACTTTCATTAGATACATTAAAAATAATTCCTAATAATAACATATATGATAATAATGATGAACCACCATAAGATATAAAGGGAAGAGTAATTCCCATAATAGGTAATAATCCAATAGTCATAGAGATATTATATACTTGTTGAAAAAGTAATACTCCTAATATGCCTCCTATAGCATATTTATCACAGTTATTACTAGTTTTACTTACTGTTGTTATTAATGTAATGTCAAAAAAGATAATAACTGATATTAAGAATAATGCCCCAATCAAACCATAATTAGATGCAAAAACACTAAAGATGAAGTCAGTTTGCATTTCTGGAATAGTAATAGGTACATTATTAATACCATGTCCTACTAACCCTGCTGAACCAATAGCCATAATAGAGTTTTTAAGTTGTAACCCACTAGAATTTGACCAATTAAGTATTCTATCCATTCTATAAAAGAATGATGTACCAAATAGTTTAATAAATAAGTCTTGATTTAGTAAATAAAGCGCTATAAAGCTTCCTCCAAATAATAATATAATTGATAATGATATAATAAACCATCTTTTTCTAAATCCTCCTACAAAAAGCATAGTAATAGTAATAACAAAATACATAATAACTGCTCCAGTATCTGGCTCAGCAAAAGTAAGAGCAGATGGTATTAAGACAATTATTAATATTTTAATTAAAAACTTAAACTCATCAGTAATATCTGGATTAGGATATTTATTATTAAATTCATCTATTAGCCTAGCAATAAGTATTATTAAAAATATTTTCATAAATTCACTAGGCTGGATTGTTCCTAAATATGGTATTTTAAACCAACATTTAGCACCCTTAATATCCGCTCCAATAAAAAGTACAAGGATTAATGATATAACACCAATGGAGTATAATATCCAAGCGTGATGATAAAAAAACTTATTACCTAAAGTCATCATACTATATGCGAGAGTTATTCCTATTACATACCACACTATTTGCTTAAGCCATAAATTACTATAATCACTATCTAGAAAAGGTCTTGTAGCAATAATAGATACAACACTGATTATTAAGAATAGTAAAATAGGTATTAAAATAGTCTTTTCTACTTTAAATTTAGATATTTGTTTAATAATAATCACCTTCATTCTTTTATTATTCTACCACAAATATTTATAATAATTAACTTTTTTAGAAAAAATTATAAATTATACATATAATTAATTAGAGGAGATGATTATTTGAAAGAATTACCTAAAATGTATCATAGTACAATTGACAAAAATATTAATAATGTCCAAAAACTATATACCACTATGGATAATCCCAAAGGAGAAGAAATCCCAATTAGAAAGCATGAAGTATATGATAGATTTACTATTGAACAAAAAATAAAGAATATATTTAATTCTCCAAACTATGTTTATAAGGCAGATGTCTTTATTGAAATGGATAATGAAGTAGTAAAGAAAAGAATAGTAGCATATATTAATAATAATTTAATTACTATTGATAATGAATATATCCCTATAGATAAAATAAAAGATATATATAAATAAAATACGATTTTGGTCGTATTTTTTACTTATTCTTCTTATAATTTATTCCCATCATACTACCTAACATAGCGGATACTAATATTATTATAAAATAGATAATTATATCAATATTAAACTTAGTTTTAATTATTATGTTTAATATTAAAGATATAATTATTAAAATAGTACCATATTTTAAACCTTCTAAATAGCCTTTATGCTTACTATGTCGCCCTAAGATAAATGTTGGGATAAAAATAGATAGTAATGTTGTTATTACTTTTAAAATATTAACTAATACCAAAGTATTATCAGCAAAATATTCAAACAAGGTTGTTATAATAGCACCACTAAAAGTAATTAAAATAGTTAAAGCAAAACTTTTTAAATAGTTTATAATCATATATTCACCTAATGAAATATATGTAGTTGTATAAGATTATATGTTATTTACCATAATAAAAATAGGTGATAATGTGAATTATATAATAATATTTTTTCGAACTATATTTTTTTATTTCTTTATAATATTAATATATCGTATTATGGGTAAAAGAGAAGTAGGACAGTTAGGCATAATAGATTTAATAGTATCAATATTAGTAGCTG